>SKLK01000249.1 GCA_007123265.1 Kiritimatiellia bacterium | reverse complement strand
GCGCGCGTCCATGGTCGCGGCTTGCCGCGCCGTAGTCCCGACGCGCAGCGTTCGGGCGAAGGCGGGAGGATTCGCCCACCCTCGCGTAGCGGGATCGGTGGAGCGAGGCGTCCCGCCGAGCCGTGAGCGGATCATACGACCAACGAAAAGATCACCCAGTTAGCGGCAAGGCTGTACAAGCTGGCGGCCGCGTCATCAAGGGTAATCCCAGCGCCACCGGGCACGGACTCGAGTTGACGAGCCGGGGGCAGCTTGACGATGTCAAAGAACCTGCAAGTGAGGAAAGCAACCGGCACGAGCCAAGGATGCGCGGGGATATGCTCCACCAACCCGATCATACAAATGGGATAGGTGAGAAACTCGTCCGCAACAATACGACCGTCATCCTTCTTTTGATAGACCTGCTCCGCCACGTGACAAACCGGAATGGCGACCAGGGTAAGCAGTACGCAAATGAGGATATAGATCGGCAGTGAAACGCCCCACGCGCACAGGCCAAGGATCAACAGCACCCCCCACAACGAACCGACGGTGCCGGACGCAATCGGGCTATAGCCCAATCCGAAACCGGCGGCAAATAAGGTGATCGCGCCCTTGACGGGCCCAGCTTGTTTCAACTCCTGCCAACTCATGGGTTCTCCTCGTCCTCCAAAACACCCAACCGCACCCGCGCGAGCACGTGCCCGTCGGCGTGGTCCAACCACACATGCGCTTCCTGCAACGCCACCAACCGGTCCAACCAGATCCGAAATTCGTCCAACAGGGCGCGCATTTCCCGTGAACCCTGACGATCCTCGATGCGCAATTTCAGGCCATAGGAATAAAGCGCCAAGCGCAAGGTGCGAGCGCCCCCCCGAATATTCCAATAGCCGTACAGACTGGATGGCTGAGCCTGCAACCCCTGCTTCCAGCCGGCATCATCCGCCTCCAACAAGGCGGCCGGCGATTCGAACCGGTCCAAGAGCCGCTGCAAGGGACGGAGATGCGAACTGACAATGATCCAATCGTCCACCACACTGAAGGCGACGCGCTCGCGCGAGCGCAACAAACTGTAGGGCGTCGACACCGTGCTTTCGACAACATAGAGCGGCCGGGCCCCGGCGCGTTGCAGCGAGGCCACGAGTCCCCATTGATGCGCCGCGTTGAGGCGGTCCAACACCGCATACAACCGGGCCACGTCCGCCTCGGGATCGGCGGAGGGCCATGCCAGGGTGAGGGCCGGGATCGAAAAGTTCAAATAGCTGCCGGTATAGTCACCGCCCGTCAACGCAAGCACCACCTGCTCACGCTCCAGAGCCGGCACCCATTCATCTATCAACGCCCGCGCCAACGGCGCCGTGTCATGGGGCGCGAGGGCCGCCACAACCTGTGGATGCGCACTCAGCATCAGGAACGGAATATCACCGAACAGGCGGGCCGCCTGCTCCGGTGATGTCTCGGGTTGCGGGGGCAACGGCGTGGACCACGGCATGCTCAGCGCACCGTCCAACGCGTGTTCGTCCAATTGATTAATCGCATACGTATAGGTGGTGGGTGCGCCGTCCGGGTTGCGACCAACAAACCACCCCTTATCAAGGGGGGCGGCGTCATCGTGTCGAATGGAGGGTGGCGGACCATGCACGCGGGTATAGCCCGGAGTGACGCCATCGTAGAGGTCGATCAGGTGCCGCACGGCATGAGGATCCATCGATATGACGCCATACAACATGCCCTCCGCCACCGCGACAGAAAGGTGTTCACGGACCGCGTCATCGGTTTCTACCTGCCAATACATACCGCCACCGGAGCGGCCATGCGCCGTAATGCCGTCCAATTGCCCCCGCTTCAACAACCAACGTAAGCGCACGCTTTCGCCGCCAATCCAGCCGGCCAGGATCCAGCCGGGTTCCTGGGTTGGTCCCAAGGCCGGGGAATAGGCGAGAATAAAATCGCGCGCCAACAACTGATCGATCCACGGCCGGATTTCGGGATCCACGCTCCACGCCTGCAACTCCTCCACATCGAGTCCTGCGGAGTCCAGCAACGCTTGCATCAATGGATTCGCAAGCACGGTGTCCCAGCGGTCGGCCAGATACCGGTGATGGCTCATGAATTCGGTATTGGCAGGCAACAGCCGATAGAGGTGCTGGGGGCGATAGGGAACGTAAAGAATCCAGATCACCGAAAGGCCGATGAAGCTCACCAGCAAGAGCCAAAAGAAGATACGTTTTAGAATCTTTAATTGCATTGAAAGGTTCCCACCAACGCTTGGACCGACGCCATGTTGTGTCGCTGCAAATAGTCGTCAATACCTTCCACGACCCGCACAGCGGTCCGGGGCTCGGTAAAGGAGGCGGTCCCCACGGCCACCGCGTGCGCACCGACAATCAAGAATTCCAGGGCATCCTCGGGCGTGGCAATTCCGCCGATACCGATCACCGGTATGCGCACCGCCCGGGCGGCGTCCCAGACGAGCTTCACAGCCAGCGGATGAATCGCCGGCCCGGTCAAGCCACCGGTCACATTGGCCAGCTTCGGCCGCCGGGTTTCCACATCCACGGCCAGGGCCGGCACGGAATTGATCAGCGACAGTGCGTCGGCGCCACTGGCTTCCGCGGCTTTGGCAAAATCGGCGATCGCAGCCACGTTCGGAGCTAGTTTCGGTATTAATGTCAGCGCTGTGGCCGAGCGAACCGCGTCGAGTACGCGGCGGAAAAGATCCAGATCGGTGCCGAAAACAGCGCTGCCTTCCTTGATATTGGGACACGAAACATTAACCTCGAGCGCCGCCACGCCTTCGATGCCTTCAAAATATTCCGCGACCCGCACGTATTCCTCCACCGTGCGCCCCCAGATATTGACGATGACGGGGACGTCGTGTTGGCGCAGAAAAGGCATGTACTCGCGCACGAACCCTTCCGCACCCGGATTCGGCAAGCCGATTGCATTCAGCAAGCCACTGGCGGTTTCAGCGGTACGCGGATTCTCGTTGCCGCGCGTGGGCTCCCACGCAATGCCTTTAACAACGAGCGCACCCAACTGGCTGAGGTCGACAAGTTCGGCATATTCCGGTCCATAGCCAAAGGTGCCCGAGGCCACCATGACCGGGTTCTTCATTCGCAGGCGTCCCAACTGTACGGTTAGATCTGGCATCGTCCTATTCGATGGGCTGCACCGCCGACAGCGCGCCTCACTCGTCCTCCCAACAGATATCGCGGCACTCAAAAACCGGTCCTTCCTTGCAGGATCGCTGCCACCGCCAGCCGCCGTCCGGTGTACGCGTCTTCAGCACGCAGGTAAGGCACGCGCCCACGCCACAGCCCATGTTCCGGTCCACCGATACCCAGGCCACCCAATCGCGGGCCATGGCCCGCTCAGCCACCGCCTGCAGCATCGCGTTCGGGCCGCAGGCATAGGCTTCCACTTGACGTCCCTTCAGGTCGGCCGCTTGCCACCACGCGTCGATACAGTGGGTCACAATCCCGCGGGTCCCGCGCGAACCGTCCTGCGTCGAGATTTGCACCTCCCAGCCCAAAGCCTCAAACTCATTCACACACAAGATGTCGGGTGCGGATTTGCCGCCAAAAAATGCAATGCCTTGCATCGGCATGGACCGAGCCAATAGATAAAGCGCAGCCATGCCATAGCCGCCCGCCACAAGAATGGGGAACCGGCCTTCGGTGAGCCGTGGCCAACCGCGGCCCAACGGGCCGATCAAGCCGAGGCTGTCGCCGGGCCGCAGGTACGTCATGGTCCGCGTGCCCTTGCCGACGCCCTTATAGAGGATTTGCAGCACAGGGCCATCGGCCCGATACACACTAAACGGACGCCGCAAGACGGATTCTTCCATATGCGGGACGCGGACGTGGACAAACTGCCCAGGCTGAACATGCGGCGCGATCGCCGGGGCATCCAGGAAGAGGACTTGATACCCTCCCTGCACTTCTTCTTGATGTATGACGTTAGCGGTGACGCAATCCATTGTTTTCTGTCGTGTTATGGTGAGGCCAGAGTGTGCGGCCTTTTCCGCATCTCGTCAAATGCGATTCGGTGTTGGCGCTTGTTTTGCGCGAACGATGGCCCATTTGGCCGGGGCACTTGACCGACCCGCTTCGTCCGAACGGCCGCAGGACGGGTGCTTTCACGTCCTCTCACGGCTCGGCGGGACGCCTCGCCCTACCGATCCCACCACGCGAAGGTGGGGCGAATCCCGCAGTCGCGGGTTGAGCCGGGCAAGAATGATGATTGCGATCCAAACCCTTTTCCGCCTGAAGGCGGAACTACCAACGCGCACGTAGCCGGGCGATTGGCTCCAAACGGGACCGTCGTCGCGCTCCGTCCTCCATCACGTCGAGATGCGAAACAATAAAAGTTTTTGGCATTGGCGGATGATTTCAGTATATCAATGATAGCCGTCAAGGAATAATGCATGCCGCGCGCCAAGAACCCAGCCCAGTACACCACCCTGCCCTGCACCGAATGCGGGGCGCAATGCTGTCGTTATGTCGCCATCGAAATCGATGCGCCCAAGACCAAGAAACAATACGACGATGTGCGCTGGTATCTGTTGCACGAGAATATCTATGTCTTTATCGACCACGACGGCTGCTGGCACATTGAGTTCCGCACGAAGTGCCGGGCCCTCGCCGCCAACCATCAGTGCACAGAATATGAAACACGGCCGCAGGTCTGTCGCGATCACGGTTGGCCGATTGGCAGTTGCGAATTTTTTGATTCCCCGTACAAATACCGCTTTCATTCGGTCGAGGAATTCGAACGCTATTTGGACCGGCGCAAGATTGACTGGCGCTACAAGCGCCGGCCCAAACCGGCCAAAGACTGATTCAGCCGGGTTCGCCCCCGACCGAAAGGACGTCAACACTCACGCCTGGACTTCACCGGTCTTCGCTTCCTGCCACAGTGCTTCCAATTCCTCCAGCGAGCAATCCGCAAGATTTCGGCCATCAGCGTGGATATGATCCTCAATATACTGGAACCGGCGCGTAAACTTGTTGATCGTTTGATTCAACACATCCTCCGCCTCGTGCCCCGTGAACCGTGTCAGGTTGACCACGGCGAACAGCAAGTCGCCAATCTCATCTTTAACGCGGGCGGCGCTTTCCTCGGCCATCGCCATCTTGATCTCAGCCAACTCCTCCTCGATTTTGGCCAGCACATCCGCTGTTTCCCGCCAATCAAAGCCCACCCGCGCCACGCGGCTCTGGATTTGCTGCGCCTTATGTAAGGCGGGCAAATGACGAGGCACTCCGGCGACCGTGGACCGAGGCTGGGTATCGCCCTTTTCGGTTCGCTTGATCTGTTCCCAGTTCTTCAAGACCTCGTCGGCGGTCCCTGCCGCGCCGTCCCCGTAAACATGCGGATGACGGCGGATCAGTTTATCCACAATGGCGGCGGCGACATCCTGAAAATCGAAATCTCCCGCCTCCGCGCAAATCTGTGACTGGAACACCACCTGCAACAGTAGATCGCCCAATTCTTCCCGCAGTTGTTGGCGATCGTCGCTGTCAATGGCGTCGATCACTTCATAGGCCTCCTCAATTAAATTCTTTTTGAGGCTGACCAACGTTTGCTCGCGGTCCCACGGACATCCGTCGGGACCGCGCAAGGTTTGCATGACGGATAGAAGGCGATCGATCGGTTTGGCCGCCGGATCAGGAAGCGGATGGCTCATGGTCGTATTGAATCCAACGAACTAGATGAAGGGCTTTTGCGGGGCTACAGAGTCGAGCAATGCCGGCAGATCGTCGAGTGCGTCAGCCTCCGAATCCAACACGGCATCGGCGCCACCGAAGTCTTGAAAGGCCGAAAACTCGTCCGGCACCACCAAGCAGCGCATCCCGCAGGACAACGCCGTGCGGGTCGAATAATGACTACCAGTGACGGCGACGCATTGGCGCGGCGTCCGTGACAGGGTCTTGGCCAGCCGCAGCCATGCATCCGCACGCGGCGACAAGTGTTGGCCGGCATCGACCACAAAAACGATGGCCTGATCGTGGGGGGCCGCCCACTGTTTCAGCAAGCTGCCGACCATCGCCTCCTTCATATGTGTGAGCAGGGCCACTTGCATGTGGCGATCCACCGCGAGCTGGACAAGCTGCTGAACCAAGGGTTTGAGCGTTGCCTCGGCCGATGCCATGTACAAGCCAATGCCGTTCCGGATGTCCTGGGCCCACTCCTTTTCGTTTGCCTTCTTAATTCCCAGCGCCTCTATCAGAGCAGGCAGATACCCTTCCGGCGCCCGATTCAAACAATAGCGGGCAAACACCGGCGGCGCGAAATTCACTTTGCAGTCCGCTAAAATATTTTTTAGGGCCTCGAATTCAGCGCGACGCGCGTGAATGGCCACCCCCTCCAACTCATAAAGCAACGCATAGGTTGACTGCGGCTTATCGGCATTCATTTTTTTTTCAACTGCGGTCTCAGCAGACATTCTTGCCTCCCCCCTGAATCAACCAATCTACTCTCCCACCAAATCGAAGCCAGTCTAGGGCGCAATCATAAGCCGGTCAAGTATCCATGCGGGTGCGGGCGGGGACATGGCAGGGCCATTCAGTTCTCGCAACCCGCTTTCCATGCACGGTTAGCGACAAGCTGGAGGGCGGAGCTCTGCGACGCCGCGATTGTGCATCGGTAAATGGATAGTCCTGTGTGGCCTCAGGGCTCGCAGAGCTCGCCCCTCCAAATTGGTGGAAACGGTGTGCAAGTGGTTCTCCAAAAGAGAGGTAGCGCGGAGAACGTATTGACCCTGGGGGACATGGGGCGATTAATTGTATCCGTAGAAGCGTGAAGGTTAAGTGTGGTCGCAACCAAACTGTAGCCGCGCACGCTGAGCGCGGACGACGAAGGTAAAGACCCGGTGTGCAACAGCGCGTAATCGGGCGAACCGCCTCTCGCGAAGGCGCAAAGCTTGCCAAGACGGGTGAAACGGCGAGGCCGCTGAGGAAGCGCAAATTCATGTTCGGACCGCAACCGGGCCTCTTGCACGGCTCATCCGGAGGATTCGCCCTACCGCCGCGTGCAGGATTGGTGGGGCGAGGCGTCCCGCCGAGCTGCAAGAGAAAACGCCGGGGGAAAGTCCAAAGCGGCGCGCAGCGCAGCAGTCCAAAGGAACGTGTTCACCGCCTTTGGCGTGCGCCGCTGGGCGGCGCTTTGGATGATGGCCAGACGCCCCCTTGACACCCCTACCGGCACGGCGCATATTCGCCGATCTATGGAAGTCCAATCATCCCATCCCAAACCGTCCAGCACCCATCTGCCGCCTTCACGCATTGCAATCGGCATGAGCGGGGGCCTCGACAGCTCCGTCGTGGCGGCGCTACTACACGCGCAGGGCCACGAGTGCATCGGCCTGACACTGCATCTTTTCAAAGAAGGCTCGCGTTGCTGCTCACTGGAAGACGTGCAACGTGCGCAACGGGTTTGCGAACACTTGGGCATCCGCCATTACACGTTGAACGCCGTGGACTTCTTTGAAGAAACCATCATTCAACCGTTTGTGGACGAGTATGCGCGCGGGCGCACCCCGTCCCCTTGTGTACTTTGCAACCAATACATTAAGTTCGGCATTCTGCACACGCGCGCGCAGCAACTGGGTTGTTCACACGTCGGCACGGGTCATTACGTACGACTGGAACAACAGGCCGATGGCTGGCACCTTTACCGGGGCCGTGACGCGAAAAAAGATCAATCGTATTTTCTGCACCGGCTCTCCCAGGAGCAACTGGAACGCAGCGTGTTCCCGCTGGAAGGATGGTCGAAAGACGAAGTGCGCGCCTATGCCGAAACCCGTCAGCTGCCGGTTTCAACCGAAAGCAAATCCGAAAGTCAGGATCTCTGCTTTATCACCACCGCCGGCCCAGCACCGTTTGTGGAAAAATACCGCCCAGCGATAAAAAGAGCCGGCGCGATTTGCACCCCCGACGGGCGCGTACGCGGAACGCACGAAGGCATTCACCGCTTTACGGTCGGACAACGTAAGGGTATCGGTATCGCCGACACCGCGCCCTTGTATGTCAAAGAAATCGATCCGGTCACGAACACGATCTTCGTGGATCACCGGGGCGGCGTCCAATCCGACGGCTGTCGCGTGGAAGATCCCCACTGGATCGCCGGTCATCCACCCGCACCGGATCGCACCTATTCCCTGCGCCTGCGCTATCGGCATGCGGGCATTCCGGCCCGGTTCACGATGGCGGAGGACGGGCATCTCGATGTCGCGTTTCAAGACCCGCAATTCGCCGTGGCCCCGGGTCAAGCAGCGGTATTCTATGACGGCGACGAGGTGCTGGGCGGTGGCTGGATTAGTCTACCGCCCTCCCCGCTCAACCCCATCGAGGAGCCTGTCGAGTCATGAGCGTGGAAGTCAAAATGGCCGCCTTACGCCAACAGTTGACCGAGATGAAGTCGGTCATTGTCGCCTTCAGCGCCGGCGTGGACAGCACCCTGCTCGCCGCTGTGGCCAGTGACGTGCTCGGCGCCCGAGCCTTGGCGGTGACCGCCACGTCCCCGGCGTTTCCCGAACGCGAATTGCAGCAAGCCAAAGCGCTGGCCACCAGCCTCGGGCTGAACCACCGCGTACTGGCGTCCAACGAACTGGCCAATCCGAACTATGCGAACAATCCTTCGCAGCGGTGCTACCACTGCAAAACCGAATTATACAGT
>SKLK01000211.1 GCA_007123265.1 Kiritimatiellia bacterium | reverse complement strand
GTGAAGCGGGGCAAGCGGGAATGGTCCGACGAGGCCTTCTACCAGTCGCTGGCGAAACAGTATGAGGCCAAGAAGACGCTCAGCCCTAAACAAGTCGCTTCCATGAAGAAGATGGCCGCGCGTTATGTCGACGGGAAACCTGTCAAAAAGAAATCGAGTGCGAAGAAAAAGCCGGCAGACAAGCAATGAATGCCCGGTTGGCGTTGACGGCTGAAGATCCCCGCGTCGCCGGTTTCTTGCAGTATCTGGACGCGGAACGCAATGCCTCTGAGCACACGGTGTACAATTATTTGATCGATATCACCCAGTATGCGCTGGGTGTTTGGGGCGAGGAGGCGAAGCCACCGTATGCCTGGGGCGAGGCCGACCGTTTCACGGCCCGCCGGTTCATGGTCCAGTTGCAGAAGGCGGGCTTGGCCCCGGCCAGTGCAGGGCGCAAATTATCCAGTCTACGTTCGTTCTATAAGCATCTAGTCCGCGAATCCCATGTTCGTTTAAATCCGTTCGCGGGCTTGATCTTACCCCGCAAAGGCAAGCGCCTGCCGAAAGTGCTGGCCCCGGCGGAAATGGAACGGGTCTTGGCCGCGCCCGCGGAATGGGCGAAAACCGTCGCCTCCCCAGCGGGGGCCATCCAGAAACTGTTTCACCATTATGCCGTCGCCCGCGACGAGGCCATCCTCGAGGTTCTCTACAGTACCGGTATGCGTGTCGGGGAATTGGTCGCCCTCAGCGATTCGAGTTTGGACATCTATACCGGCACCGTAAAGGTGGCGGGCAAAGGGAAGAAGGAGCGTCTCTGTCTTTTGGGCCGCCCGGCCCAAAAATCGTTGCAACAAGCGCTCGCGGCGCGGGACGAATACCGCGCGGTTCTGAATCAGCGCGGCTCGGCGCCGACCTTGTTTGTGAACCGTTTTGGCAAGCGATTGACGGCCCGGTCTGTTGAGCGGCTGTTGAAAAAGTATCTCCAGCAAGCGGACGTTCCACTGGCGTATTCCCCGCACACCCTGCGGCATAGTTTTGCCACGCACATGCTCGATGCCGGCGCAGATTTGCGCAGTGTGCAGGAACTGCTCGGGCACGCCTCCTTGTCGACCACACAGATCTATACGCACATATCCGTGGAACGACTCAAAGCCGTGTATGAAGAGGCGCATCCTCGTGCTTAGTTGAATCCGCTGCCCCGATAACCGGCTTGATCCCGTCCGTCCGCATCCGGCATACTCCCGCGCCATGGTCTGGATCATTTATAACCTCCTGTTCGTGATCGGTTTTACCTTATTGCTGCCCCGCTTCCTCTGGCGCATGTGGCGACGGGGCGGATACCGCGGCGGCTTTGCCCAGCGGTGGGCGTCGTATGCGCCGGATCTGCGGGCCCGTTTAGCAGCGCATCCCCGCATCTGGATTCATGCGGTTAGCGTGGGCGAGATGTATGTGGCGCTTCGCTTCATTGAAGCGATTCGCGAGCGATATCCCGTGGCCTTCGTCGTCACGACCACCACCTCCACCGGCCACGCCATCGCCAAGGAACGGTTGCAAGACCCGGACGAGCTGCTCTATTTCCCCATCGACATTCCGCCCATCGTGCGGCGCGCCTTGCGCGCCATTCAGCCGCGTGCCGTTTTGTTGGTTGATTACGAATTGTGGCCCAACCTGATCCGCCATTGTTATGCGGCGCGGATTCCAGTGATGTTGTTGAATGGTCGTGTTTCCGAAAGGTCCTTCCGCGGCTACCGTAAATTGCGTCGCTTTACCCGGCGCCTGTTGCCCATGGTCGATCTGATGGCGATGCAGGGACCGGCCGATGGCGACCGCCTGATCGCCCTCGGCGCGCCGGCAGGGCGGGTGCATGTGGTAGGGACGCCGAAATATGAAACGGTATCCCGCGATGCCGCCCGCGAGGCAGAAATCGGTCGTGTGCTGGCCAGCTTGGGGTGGGGGCCGGACGATCCGATTTTGGTGGGGGGCTCAACCTGGCCCGGCGAAGAGGCGGCGTTGGTGCGGGCCTTTCAGCAGTGCCGTTCCCGTCACCCGAATCTGAGGCTGGTGCTCGTGCCGCGTCATGCCGAGCGCGCCAATGACGTGCTACGCGAGTTGGAAACTGCGTCGGTGCAGATCCAGCGCCGTACGCGAATGTCGGCCGATGGAGGGGGTGCGTCGCGTCCATCCGATCTGCTGTTGGTGGATACCACCGGCGAGTTGCGGCATTATTATGCCCATGCGGCCATTATATTTGTCGGCAAGAGCCTGACCCGCACCGAAGGCCAAAACATCATTGAGCCCGCGTTGTATGGGCGGCCGATTGTCGTCGGACCGCGACTCGATAATTTTGAATCGATTTTACATGATTTTGTGGAAGCGGAAGCGATTGTTCAGGTTTCCGATGAAGTAGCCTTGGCCGATCGGATTCAGGATCTGCTGGACCATCCCGATAAAGGCCAAACATTGGGTGAACGCGCGGCCGGAGTCGTGCGTGCTCAGGCGGGTGCCGTGGATCGGACATTAGACCTGATGGAACCGTTGCTCAAATCGATCTGACTCCGCCTTTCGCTATTACTCACCACCATCCGCTCGCTTGGGCATAGAGTTGATGGCCGTAGTGCCAAACGGTGGCATAGCTTGCGGTCAGGTCCGCTCGCGATTGCAAGACCCAGTCCGGCCACGCGATGTCCGTTATGCTTACGATCCACCAGGCAACGCCAAGGATGTTGAACAAGTAGATGACGGCATACGAGAATAGGGCCCCATGTTCGCGGATATCCGATTGACCAATCCGCAGCATGGAGAGGGTGAAGGTGACATGAAATCCCCAGGTCAACCCGATCCACCCCATCCAAACGGGTTCGTAATGGCGCAAGTCGAAGAAGAGGGAAAGTACGGCGTGCAAGCCAATGATCAACATGGTGTAGAGCGGAAAGAAGTATGGCGCCAGCGTGATCAAGAAGTTGCTGCGGGTCAATTGGACGTGCCCCCCGGCGGCGGTGACTTTCATGCCAACGATTCGAGCCCCCATCACCCACCCCCAGAGTGCGTGCGTGAGCTCATGTGCCAGTACATAGGTTCGCATCGGGCGGGGCAGGACGAAATACAGAATCAGCCAAAGCCCAAACCCGATCAACAGTCCCCAGACGCTGAACGAGAGCCCGTGCAAGCCGCCCCCTGTCAATCGATCCAGCAGGGCCCAAACCGTTAGCGACACCGCCGCACAAGCCGGTAACAGAAGCAGGCCGATCAGCCATTTGAACAGCTTCATCGTCGGCTACCCCGAGGCCGCTGGAGCCGTGGTAAAAAATAATCAAAAACACATGTTGACATGTAGGTTACGACGATTAGTATACCCGCACTTTGATCGACTCAGAACCGCGCCCGCTGCGCGGATGCATGCGATGAGTCATGAGGCGGACTTTTGTGATTTACGAAAACATATAAGCAACGGAGCAGATTATGCCAAATTTAAAGAGTGCCAAAAAGAGAATGCGGGTGTCCGAGCGGCAGCGCAAAGAGAATTATGCCGTGCGGTCGCGTGTGCGTCGTTTTCGCCGTCGCTTTTTGGTGGCGGTGGAGGGTCAGGACAAGGCGGTGATGCAACAGGCGTTCAGCGAGTATTGTTCGATCCTCGACAAGGCGGCCAAGCGGAACGTGTTGAAAAAGAACACGGCCATCCGCTACAAATCGCGGGCCGCGAATAAACTGCGTCAAGCGGCCTGATCCGCTCGTCGATTCGCGAATGAAGCGACCCCGGCACCCGCAAGGGTGTCGGGGTTCTTTTTTTAGGGCCAGGCTTCGACCAATTGACTGATGATCAGTTGCGCCAGATCATCGGCGGCGCCGGGGATACCTGCCTGTTTTGAGGTGGTCAAGTCGCCGGCCAATAAGAAGGTGTTCTCGCCTCGGACGCGGGGAACCTCTGTGATTACTTCGTTGGTGCCGGATCGCATCAAAATGACGTGTGCGGTAATATAGATGCGATATTCTTCCGCTGCGGCTCGTCGTTCCCGGTCAAATGCGATCGGAGTGATTTCAAAGTCCACTAAACGCACCTGCAAAACTGCGTCGGCTTCGTCTTCACCCGCGAGGCGTAATGAACCATCCCGTTGAATCGTGCGGACGGCGCTTCTGGTCGTGTCCACCTCCAGCAAGGGCTCATCCGTCTCATTAATAAAGGTCGGCACGTGGACCGTGCGAATGTCGGGCGGCAACATGGAGCCGAGCTGGTATCCGGCACAGCCCGTCCAGAGCAGGGCGGCGGTTATTGTGCAGAGGGCGATAAGGAACGTTGCACGGCCGCTGCGTTGGCGCGACGTTGGCGCAGGGATGGGGGAGCGGCGGGGATCAGGTGTTGCGATCAAGGTGTACCTTTTGCTGCAGTTGCCGCAATCGCGCCCGAGCCGTCTCCGTTAGGTCCGCCTCAGGAAACTGTTCCAGAAAACGCTCGTACGCGATGATCGCCGCTTCCGGCGATCGCGCGATGCGATCGTAGTAGTGGGCCTTGTCATAAGCGGCTTGGGCCATAATCTGACGCAATTCCCGCATATTTTCGATTGCCTCTTCACGGTACACCGCGTCGGGAAACCGTTGTACGGCCATTCCCGAGGCAATGTAAGCGGTTTCGACCCCGTCGATATGCCGTGAATAGCGGCGCGCCAAATGGCTGAGCACCCGGGCCCGCCCATAGGCTGCGGTGACCGCTTCCGGGCTGTTCGGATAACGCGTTTCCAGCTTTTCATAGGCGAATACCGCCTCTTCATCGTTGCTGTTAAACTCGTGAATCTGGGCAATCAGCAATTGGGCGGCTGGCGCATAGTCCCAGCGCGGGCCGAAACGAACCAAATTCTCCAACAATGGCAGTGCGCGTTCCGGCGCCTCAAAACCCGGCAAGAACAGCCACGCACCGCGCCGCTGCTCCATCACGGCCAGTGCCAAGCGGAATTGCTGATCCAAAATCTCCTCATGCGGAACTTTGCCACTATATTCTTCCAATAAATGGCTAAACGCCTCGTAGGCGCGATGCGAGCGTCCGCGCGCCTTCAGTGATTCCGCATAGGCCCATTGCGCTTCCGCCGCCTCTACCGTGTTCGGCCAATAGCGGACGAGCACGCGAAGCGCGCGCTCAGCCCGACGCACCCGTCCGGCTGCTTGTAGCGCCTCGGCATGGGCCAACTGTGAGGCCGGGTCGTCGCCTACCGGACCTCGGCCGAGACCGATAAACGGCCGTCGCGCCTCCTCGTAGTAGGGGCGACCAGCCTCGGCCGGCGTCCAAGCGACCGCGCAAAACTGCAGCACCAGCACGAAAACAGACAATAAAAGGGATGATCTACTCATGCCTAGTACAGTAGGTCTTCGCCGGATTCCGGTCAAGCGGGCAATCCGCGCCACAGCGCCGATTCCCCGATTATTCGATTGAGTCTAAATTGCTGAAAGACTACGATGTGAGTACGCGCATGACGGTTGCCCTTAATTTGATAAGAGGTGTGTCAGAATGCTTAACCATATTGGCTCTTCCACAGTTGACGCACAACCCCCTTGGTCCGGGCCTGACGATGTTCCCCCTTCCATGACCGCCAAGTGGCAAAGCCTCATCAACCTGCTGGCGGAGTTGCTGGATGTACCGGTCGCGTTGGTGATGAAGGCGGAAAATGCGTACTTGGAGGTGTCCGTGTCCAGCAATACCCAGGACAACCCCTACCGGCCGGGTTCAAAGGAGCACTGGGAGGGCCTCTACTGCCAAACGGTGATCCAGCAACAACGGAAGTTGGTGGTGGCGAACGCGCTAAAGGATCCGCAATGGACGAACAACCCGGATGGCAAGTTGGGGATGATAGCCTATATGGGGGTGCCCGTGAACTTCCCGGATGGTCGGCCGTTCGGGACCATCTGTGTGCTGGACCGCAAAGAGCGTCACTTTACAGAACGGGAAAGTCGCGTTCTGCAAAGTGTCCAGCATGCTGTGCAGTCGGATTTGGCCGCGCTGGCTTTGCAACTTGAGAATGATCGGCAGCGGGATGCCTTGCGGGAAAGCCGTGAAATCTATCGTACCCTTGTGCGGTACGCGGCCGACCTGATTTGGGTGATGAACCGCGATGGCGAGTTTAGCTTCGTGTCTCCGTCCTTCAAAACGATGCTGGGATACGATGCCGACTCCCTGCTTGGAAAGGCCTGTCGACTTTATGTGCATCCGGACGACATCCCCGCAATCGATGAATATGTGCAGCGCGTGTTGACTGCTGGCGCTTCTCTGCCCGGCCCCGAATACCGGGTAAAACACACCGACGGCGACTGGTATTGGCATGAGGTACGGTTGACGCCGGTCTTTGATGAAGACGGCTCGTTAAAGCATTATGTGGGCATTTCCCGCGATATCACGCTGCGCAGGCGCGCCGAGGAGGAATTGCGCCAGCGTGAGCAGTTTATCCGGGCCGTTCTCGATCATCTTCCTGTAGGCGTGACGGTCAACTCCATCGACCAGAATGAACCGCCTGCGTATATGAACGACCTGTTCCCGAAATGTTATCGCACAACGCGCGAGGCGTTAACATCGGTGGAAGCATTTTGGAAGGCGGTCTACCCCGATCTGGAGGTGCGCCAACGTATGCGGGATCGTGTCGAGGCGGATTGTGCCAGTGGTGATCCCGAGCGCATGTATTGGCAGGACATCCCCCTCGTGCGGGAACAGGGGACCACCTATGTCACCGCCCGGAATGCACCCATTCCCGGCACGGATCAGATGATTTCGCTGGTCTGGGATGTCACCGATCGAAAGCAGGCCGAGCAAAAATTGGAAGCTCAGTATCATCTGCTGCGGGTGGCCGGGGACATCGCCAATCTTGGCGGATGGCGTGTTGATCTTGGGGCCAACCAGATCATTTGGTCCGACGCTGTGGCGGATATCCATGACATGCCCCGCGGTTACTCGCCACCAATCGAGGAAGGCATCTCGTTTTATGCGCCGGAACACCGGGACCGCATTACTGAGGTGTATACCGCGTGTGTGGAGCAGGGCACACCGTACGATGAAGAAATGCAGATTATCACCCGCGCGGGTAAACGGGTCTGGGCGCGAACCGTTGGCGAGGCCGTGAGAGACAAAGAGGGGCGGATCGTTCAGGTGCGGGGCGCATTTCAGGACATCACCCAGCAACAGACCCTTGAGGAACAGTTGCGACGAGCGCAGAAAATGGAGGCGATCGGACGCTTGGCCGGTGGCGTGGCGCACGATTTCAATAACTTCGCAATGGCGGTCATGGGCTATGTCGAACTCGCCTGCGAAAGCTTATCCCCTGACCATCCCTCGCGGGAGGACTTGGAGGAAGCGATAAAAGTAACACGCCGCTCGGTCGATTTGACCCGTCAGTTGCTGGCTTTTGCCCGTAAGCAAACGGTCTCGCCACGCGTACTGGATATCAACGAAATGGTGTCCGGGACACTCAAGCTACTGCAGCGATTGCTCGGCGAAGATATCGATATCGCATGGATGCCCTGCCGTGACCTGGCGCAGGTGCGGATGGATCCGGCGCAGTTGGACCAAATTCTCGCCAATCTTTGCGTTAATGCGCGCGATGCAATGGCGGACAGTGGCAGGCTGACCATTCAAACGAAGAAAGCGCGAATTGACGATGCGTATTGTCAACGACTAGCAGACGCTGCCCCGGGAGACTACGTTTTGCTGATCGTTGAGGATACAGGTTCCGGTATGTCCGCCGAAACGATACAACACGTCTTCGAACCCTTCTTTACAACCAAAGGCGTGGGGCTGGGGACCGGGCTGGGACTAGCTACCGTGTACGGGATCGTTAAGCAGAATAACGGCTTTATCGACGTGCAAAGCGAGGTCGGCAAGGGGACCAGATTTCGTCTCTATATTCCCGAGGCAAAGGAGGAGCCCATGGATGCCGCGCATCAAGTATCCGAAAATCAAGTGCCGGATGGTGGTACAGAAACGCTGTTTCTGGTAGAGGACGAGCCAGCTATTCTCCGAGTGCTCGAACGGCGCCTCGAAAGCATGGGATACACCGTCTTGGCGTGCGCTACACCCGAAGAGGCACTGAAACGGGCCGAATCGCATGCTGGAGCTATCCCGTTACTGATTACTGATGTAATTATGCCGGGTATGAGTGGTCGTGAACTTTCTGAGCGGTTGCAAAAGCGTTATCCCCGTATCAAGACCCTATTTATGTCTGGATACACCGCCAGTGTCATTGAACACCATGGCATGCTCGATGAGGGGGTCGAGTTTTTGCAAAAGCCGGTGACCGTATCGGTGATTGCAGCGAAGATTCGGTCGTTGTTGGATGCTGACTAGGAATTATCGCGAATTCCTTTCCCTTTCTTCGCGATTGCCATTGATTAAATCAGCCCGTATATTACCGTTCATTTTTGATCAATCCGGGGAATCGCTATGTCCGCTAAAACATTGTTTGATAAAATTTGGGACCGGCATGTCGTGAAGACAATGCCGGACGGAACCGCCTTGCTCTACATCGACCGTCATTTGGTGCATGAAGTGACCAGTCCGCAGGCGTTTGAGGGCTTGCGCTTGGCCGGTCGGTCGTTGCGGCGTCCGGACCTGTCCTTTGCGACCATGGACCACAACGTGCCGACGACATCCGAAGATCGGATGACCATTCGCGATCCCATCTCGGCGGCCCAGGTCGAGGCCTTGCGCGCCAATTGTCGCGAGTTCGGGGTGAACCTGTATGATTTGCAAAGTGACCATCAGGGCATTGTCCACATTATCGGCCCGGAAATGGGGATCACCTTGCCGGGCATGACGATTGTGTGCGGGGATTCGCATACCTCCACCCATGGGGCGTTTGGTACCTTGGCGTTCGGGATCGGCACCTCCGAAGTGGAGCATGTGCTGGCGACGCAGACCTTGCGCCAATCGCGACCGAAAACGTTTCGAGTGGAGTTTACTGGTCAATTGCAGCCTGGCGTGACATCCAAGGACATGATTCTCAAACTGATCGGTTTGATCGGCACGGCGGGAGGCACGGGCTATGTGATCGAGTATGCCGGCGAAGCGGTCCGTGCGCTTTCCATGGAAGCGCGCATGACCATCTGCAACATGAGCATTGAAGGCGGTGCCCGCGCCGGAATGATTGCCCCGGACGATGTCACCTACGACTATATTGCGGCGCAGGATAGGCCCTTTGCGCCCAAGGGCGCGGATTTTGACCGGGCGGTGGAATTTTGGCGGACGTTGCCCAGTGACCCCGATGCCACGTTTGACCGTACGCTCACGATCAAGGCCGATGAAATCGCGCCGCAAGTTACGTGGGGTACGAACCCGGGCATGGTGGTCGATGTCACCGAGCGTGTGCCGGCTCCGGGCGAAGTGCCGGGCGCCAGTGCGCGGGATGTGGAGCAAGCGTTGGCGTATATGGGGCTAACGCCTGGCACGCCGATGACGGAGATTCCGCTGGATACGGTGTTTATCGGTAGTTGCACGAACGCGCGGATTGAAGATTTGCGGAAAATTGCAACCATCATCAAAGGTCGCCGCAAAGCCGATTCGGTGCGCGTGATTGTGGTCCCCGGCTCGCAGCAGGTGCGAAAGCAGGCCGAGCGCGAAGGCATCGACCGCATCTTCGTGGATGCCGGCGCGGAATGGCGCTATGCGGGTTGCAGTATGTGTCTGGGGATGAATCCGGATCAATTGAAGCCCGGCGAGCGCTGTGCGTCGACATCCAATCGCAACTTCGAAGGACGTCAAGGCAAAGGTGGGCGCACCCATTTGGTTAGCCCGGAAATGGCCGCAGCAGCGCTACTGGAAGGGCATTTTGTCGACATCCGCAACTGGCAACCGGCGGCGTGACCGGCCGTTTCGAAATGCCCCTCCGCAAAACGTAAGGGAAGAGAATTCATTATGGAACCGTTTACCACTCATACCGGCGTCATCGCCACACTGGACCGCGCGAACGTCGATACCGACCAAATCATACCCAAGCAGTTCCTCAAATCGATTCAGCGAACGGGCTTTGGGAAGAGTCTGTTTTTCGATTGGCGCTATGGCGACGACGGCAAACCCAACCCGGACTTCGAATTGAATCAGCCGGAATTCGAGGGTGCGTCGATTCTGGTGACGCGGAATAACTTTGGCTGTGGCTCCAGCCGGGAACATGCCGTGTGGGCCGTGGCACAATATGGCTTCCGGGCAATTGTCGCCCCGTGGCAGGAGAGTCTCGGCTCCCGCGTGCCGGGCTTTGCTGATATTTTCTGCAACAATTGCGTCAAAAACGGAATCCTCACGATCGAGTTGTCGGAATCGGACGTGGACCAGATTTTTGCGGTGGTCAACGCTCGAAAGGGGATCGAGGCGGCGATTGATTTAGAAGCGCAGACCTTAACGTTGAAATCGGACCCGGAACACGTATTTTCGTTCGAGGTCAATGCCGTAGTGAAAGACCACTTGTTGCGTGGGCTGGATGATATTGCGTTAACCTTGGCGCACGAGGCGGACATTACCGCCTTTGAACAGCAGCACAATACGCAGCTGCCGACTTGACGGATAAGAAAGACCAGGAAACGAAAGACGATGGCCGTAAAACCTGAAACCTTAACGCGTTGGACAGCGGAGAAGTCGATTGAGCTGTACGGCGTGCGGGAGTGGGGTGGCGGCTATTTCGACGTCAACCGACAGGGGGACGTGGTCCTGCGCCCCTACGGCTCGCGCAAGGCGGTCGAGATTAGCCTGATGGACATTGTGGCTGGCCTAAAGGATCGCGGTCTCGCCATGCCTGTTCTGATCCGCTTCGGCAATGTGCTGGCCGACCGCATTCGCTTGCTGAATGACAGTTTTCAAAAGGCCATGCGCGAGGCGAAGTATCAGAATTCGTACGTCGGCGTCTATCCGATCAAGGTCAATCAACAACAGCAGGTTTTGGAAGAGATCGTTCGCCACGGGCGTCCATTCCATCACGGTCTGGAGTGTGGCAGTAAAGCGGAGCTGGCTGCGGCCTTGGCCTACATGCACGATCCGCAGTCCTATGTGGTTTGCAACGGCTACAAGGATGAGGAATTTATCGATCTTGCTTTGTATGCATTGAAAATGGGTATCCAGACCATCCTGGTGGTTGAAATGCCCGGTGAGGTGAACCTGATTCTCGAACGCGCTGCGCAAATGAAGATCCGCCCACGTTTGGGCGTACGCGCCAAGCTGGCCACACGTGCCGAAGGGCATTGGACCGATTCAGGCGGGGATCGGAGCATGTTTGGCCTCAATGCCTCGCATATCATTGATATCGTCGACCTCTTGCGCGAGCGGGATATGTTGGATTGTCTGGAAATGCTGCACTTTCACCTCGGTTCGCAGATTCCGAATATTCGCAACATTCGGGCGGCGGTATCCGAGGGTAGCAGATTTTACGTCAACCTGGTGCAGGAAGGCGCAAAAATGGGCATTCTCAATGTCGGCGGCGGATTGGCCGTGGATTATGACGGCTCGCACACCAACTTTGCCAGTAGCAGCAATTACACGATCGATGAGTACGCGGCAGACGTGGTGGAAACCGTCATGACACTGACCGATGCGGCGGAGGTGCCCCATCCGGTGATTATCAGCGAGTCCGGGCGCGCAACGGTGGCCCATCATTCGGTATTGTTGTTCAATATTCTGGATGTGAGTCGGTTCGAGTCGCATGGTTTGCCGGCGTCACTGCCCGACAATGCCAGTGAAGCGCTCAAAAATTTGATGCATACGAACGAGTCGTTGACGGCGAAGAATGTACAAGAGTGTTATCACGATGCCGTGTATTACCGCGATGAAGTACGATCCGCGTTTGAGCATGGTGTGGTCTCTTTGCGTGAGCGCGCCTTGGCGGAGCGTATCTTTTGGCATGTGGTGAACCGTGTCGCGGCAGAGGTGAAGGGGCGCAAATATGTGCCGGATGAATTGTCGGGCCTCTCGGCTGCGATTGCCGATGTGTATCACGCCAACTTCAGTGTGTTTCAATCGCTACCGGACTCGTGGGCGATTGAGCAGCTATTCCCGGTCATCCCGATCCACCGCTTGAATGAAGCGCCCACCCGCCAGGCGACGGTAGCGGATATTACGTGTGACTGTGACGGGAAGATCAGCAAGTTCATCGATTTGCACGATGTCAAAAATACGTTGCCGGTGCATCAACTGAACGATGACGAGTACTATATGGGCGTCTTTTTGATCGGGGCCTACCAGGAAACCTTGGGGGATCTGCACAACCTGCTCGGTGATACCCATGTCGTCAGTGTGCAGATCGATGAAGCCGGCCAAGTTGAATACGACCGTGAAATTCCCGGCGACACCGTGGCGGACGTGTTGAGTTATGTGGAATACAATCCCTCGGATTTGCTGGACCGGATGCGAAAGTACGCAGAAGCGGCGGTGCGCGCTGGTCGCATTACCCCTCTGGAACGGCGCAATATTGTCGCGGCCTATGAAAGCGGATTGCGCGGGTATACCTACTTCGAAAGCTGATCGATGGGGGGCATGCGTCACCTGGCCAACCTCGCGGAATGGATGCCGTCCGGTGGGTACTTGGCGCGCATGGGCCGCTTTCCATCAGGGGCGGAAGGTGACGAGCTGGCGTGGTCGGATGAGCTAATCCAGGTCGTAACGGTCTATGGGCTGTTACTGACGATCGGTTTCGGCGTTGCGCTTTGGTTTGCTTTTTGGCTGCCTCGTCAGACGACGTCGTGGCAGCGGGGTGTGAAGGCGATCTACCGGCGTCCGTGGCGCGTCAGCGACGCCGGTGGCATACTCCTGCTGCTCTTTTCCTTGTTCTTCTTCGCCTGGGCGGTGTTGACCTTGATGATTCGCTTCGGTCCCGATCCGACGGATACGGACGAAGGCGTACGCCGTATGGTCATTGGACAGAGCCTCGCCCTGCATGGCAGCATACTCGTCATTGTCGTATTGTGGAGTATCCGCTCCAAGTTGTCGTGGACGCGGGCGATGGGCGCGGCGCAGATGGGCTGGCTCAAAGGTGCCGGAACAGGAGTGCTGGCCTATCTTTCGGCGTTGCCGCTCTTGTTCCTTGGCGCGGTGATGTATCATCTGTTTTTGAAAGCCGTCGGCTATGAAGCCGATATTCAGGATGCGGTCAGGTTGTTTGCTGAACTCGAACGGGATTGGCTGTACTTCTATTTCATTTTCATGGCCGTCTTTCTGGCGCCGCTGGCGGAAGAAATCCTGTTCCGCGGCGTCTTGTTTCCTGCGTTCGCGCGGCCGTTGGGCTGGAAAGCGTCGATGCTGGTCACCTCCGCGCTCTTCGCGTTCATGCACATGCATGTGGGATCGTTTGTGCCGCTGATGATTCTATCGATCGTGTTGACGTTGTCGTATGTCTATACCCGAACCGTGTGGACGCCGATATGGGTTCATATTCTTTTTAACGGGCTGAATCTATGGGCGGTAGCCCATGCGGGAATAGGCGGATGAAGTCAAAAAGGACAGCGGACAAACGGATGCGGGATGTCGGCGAGGATGCGGTCATTCGGGCGCTGCTCCGTGTGCTGGGCCGGGCGCCGGGCGGAACCACTGGTCCGGGCGATGATTGCGCGGTGGTCCCGTTGCCGGATAGCCCTTGGGAATGGCACCTGACGTCCGACCCGGTCGTGGAAGGCATCCACTTTCTGGCCGACACCCCGCCGCGCGCGATTGGACACAAAGCGGTTGGACGGGTGTTAAGTGACTTGGCCGCCATGGGCAGTGAACCCCAATGGCTGCTGATCGATGTGACCGCGCCACCCGATTATCCGGTTCGGGCCTTGCAGGACATCTATCGTGGCGCGTCGCGATTGGCCAAACGGTGCGGCGCGACGATCATGGGGGGCGACGTGGGCAAGGCGGAACAGCTCAGCTTACACGTCTTTGGCATCGGCCAGGCACCGGTCAACCAGGGCATCTTGCGGCGAGGCGCACGGGCAGGGGACTTCATTTTCGTAAGCGGCCGACTGGGCGGCAGTCTGTTGGGGCGGCATCTAAAGTTTATTCCGCGCGTGGCCGAGGGCCAATGGCTACGCACCTGTGGCGGGGTGACGGCCATGATGGATATTAGCGATGGACTCGCGACCGATTTGCCCCGTTTGCTGGCCTTGAATGGTTTGGGCGCGGAGCTGGAGGCGGCGTCTATCCCGATCCACCCCGACGCCCGGCGAATGGAGGACACACATTCCGACCTATACCACGCCCTGACCGATGGCGAGGATTTTGAACTTCTTTTTACGGTCTCGCCCCGACATCGGGAACAACTGGAATCCGATTGGAAAGCGACCTTCAAGCTACCCTGCCGGTGCATCGGACGGATTACCGGTCAAGCCCAACAATTCCTGATCCAGTATCCAGATGGTCGGCAGGAGCAATGGACCGCTGCGGGTTTTCAGCACTTTGTGTCGGGCGAGCCGGAACGAGAGCATTTCAAATAAAAATTGTAGCCATCCGGCTTGCCTCACCGGTCACCCCGAGCGAAGTCGAGGGGTCTCGATCTAGCCGGCAAGGCCGGAGATTTCTCGACTCCGCTCGAAATGACCCATTGGATTGAGTCGGAATCGACGGCTACAACATAAATTGAAATGCTCTAAAACCGGAATCCGATAAAGCCCATCAGCGTCGATAGTTTGAACGTCGCGTCCTTATCGAACTTTTCGCGTAACTCGAGAATTTCTTCTTCTGATTTTTCCGTGGCCCGAATCTCCGTGTCCCCATTGATGTATTGGAACTCCACGCCGGCGATCAGATCCATATGCCGGTTCATCGCCCATGACAGGATCGCGCGGCCGCCCAGTGCCATGTAGTCGACATCCACCACTTTTTCGTTACGGGCGAAAACGCCGAAGGCCGAATTGTTGCCTCGCACCCGCAAAAAGGCCGCGTGACCTTGAAGTTCCAGATGCAGCCGATCCATCAACGGGAGTTCAAGGTCGAGGCCGATCCCCAGTTCGGGAACCAGTAGCCCGCGGGTGCCGCGCCCTTTACCTCCCACCACGTAGTTCCGGGGCGGATTCTCGTATTGAATGACTTGCTGACCCGGACCTGCATCAATCTCGTAGTCCGCGACGAAGACCTTGGCCCCAAGCTGCAGAAACGGCACCAGGGAGATGCCATTCGCCCAATTGAACGAAACCGGACTGATCAGAAATCGCGTGTCCAGCCCATACAAATCGATTTCGCCCTGGTAGGCTTGACCTTCCGGTATGGCCATGTATCCGTAGGTGCGACCGCCTAGACGGATGCGGCCGACACCGATAAAGTAGTCGCGGTCCGCGACACCCGATGCCGATGGCGATCCCGTGACAAATTGGTTGTGCCAGGAAATGAAGCGTCCCTTGCGTTCCAGCTTTACGCCTACCGTGGAAAAGCGTTGATCGAACCCTAGTTCGCGCCAGCTATAATTTTCAGGCGCGGATCCGGACCACGGCCCGCCGATTTCGCCGATCGGGCGGGTCGTTTCCTGCACCTCCCCGTCCAACCCGAAAATCATGCCACCCGCCGGCGCAATCAGAATTCGGTTTTGATCGGCCACGTCCCGGCCCCAATGAAACACGGCCTGTGCGGTCGGCGCGTGCAGCATCAGGCCAACAACGACGCAGACCCATTTCGCAAACGGTGAACAGGTTTTCGGGATGACCTGCGTGAGGTCCCCCATGGAACATTTTATTTGTAAATTCATGGGAACACCATACCCAAACGGTCCGCAGATGGATACCTAAAATGCGCGTGCGGCATGGGCGTGATGAGTCGTGTCCGGTGATCGCCATCTGCAGAAGGCCGGTCGCGACAAGATGGATGGCGGCCTCAGCCCTTGCGCCACCAGCGATCCAGTTGGTAGCGGCCACCGCCCATGAGCATGAAGCCGATACAGACCAGCCAGTACAGCAGCGCCAATTCGCGCTCGGCGAAGGAGGCGTCGGCCTTGAGGATGAAGGCCGCTACGGTCATGGTGCAAAAGATAAAAAACGCGGCCCAACGGGTAAAGATGCCGGCCGCCAATAGCAGACCGCCAAGGAACTCGGATAACGCAGCCGCCCAGGCAAAGAAGAGGGGCATGGGAAACCCCATGGAATCCACGGTCTTGGCAAATGATTCGATGCCGCCGAATACCTTGGGAAAACCGTGCCACGCCATCGCAAGTCCGATGCCTACACGTGTCACGGCCAGTCCCAGCTCTTTCGTCCATTGTTTCATGCGCTATACTCCTTTAATCGGTTCCGATAAGACGATTCTTGAGGCGTTTCAAGGCCTCCATCGCGTCATCGAGCAGGGTATAGATGACGGGCACGATCACCAACGTCAAAATGGTGGACACCGCCATACCGCCCACGACCACGGTTCCGAGCGGGGCCCGCTGCTCGCCGCCGGCACCCAGGCCCAGTGCAATCGGCAGGACGCCGAAGATTGTCGTCACCGCGGTCATCAGGATCGGTCGCATCCGGATCATGCCCGCCTCCACGACCGCGTCGTGGCGGGCCATCCCTTCCGCGCGCTGGCGGTTGGTGTAGTCGATCAACAAGATCCCATTCTTGGTGACCAATCCGGTCAACATGATTAAGCCAATGAAGCTGAAGATGTTCAGTGTTTGCCCGGTTAGCCAGAGACCGCCAAAGGCGCCGACCAAGGCCAACGGTAGACCCAGCATGATCGTGAAGGGGTGAATCCAGCTATTAAACTGGGCCGCCAGCACGAGAAACACCACGATGATGGCAAGAAACAAGGTGAAGGCGAGCGCCTGAAAGGACTCCTCCAGGTCCCGCGCTTGGCCAGCCAATTCATAGGTGGTTTCCAACGGGAAGATATCATTGGCCATGTCGCGCACCCGGTCGAGCGCATCACCCAGCGCTAGGTCTTCAAGGTTAGCGGCGACGGTCACCGAGCGGACGCGATTATAATGATTAATCTGGCTCGGGCCGACGTCCTCCCGCAAACGCACTAGATTACCGAGCGAAACAAGCTGACCTTGTGCGGAGCGCAGGTAGATGTCATCGACATCTCGGGGTTGATTGCGATCGAGGTCCCGCAGTCGAACGATTACATCATATTGTTTGCCGCGCTCCTGGTACTGCGTCACATCGACACCACCGAGCAGGAATTGCAAGGCTTGCGAAATGTCGGCAACAGAAATACCCAGTAAAGCGGCTCGTTCCCGGTCGATATCGACCATGATTTCCGGCTTGTTCAGGTCCAGATCACTATCCACATCCAGAAAGCCCGGTTCCTCGCGCAGCTTGCGGCGCAGCTCTTCCGACCCGGACGCCAAGACCTCCAGATCCGGATGTTGAATGACAAATTGGATCGGCCGCGTGTCTTGGCCGCCACCGAATGGCGAGCGTTCGCGGAGAAAGACCATGATGCCGGGAATCGTAGCGGTTCGGCGGCGCATTTCCGCCATCACCTCGAATTGGCTGCGGGTCCGTTCGCTGCGCTCCACCAGCGTGATAAACATGACGCCTCGATTCGGTGGACCGCCGCCAAGGCCGAGAATGCCCATGTAGGTGCGGATTTCAGGGATCGACGCAGCGATCGCCTCCACGTCCTTCAGGTAATGGTCCATATATTCCAGCGTGGCGCCTTCGGGCCCGCGAAAGAAGGCGATCATGGTGCCCTGATCCTGTTGGGGGGCGAATTCGCCGGGCAGCAGGCGGGCGAGATACAAGCCGCCGCTAAAGGCTGCGATGGCGACAAGCGTAGTGAGTAAACGATGGCGCAGCGCCCGTTCGAGCTGACGTTTGTATACGCGGCCGAGCCCGTCCAAGCCATTTTCCAGCAGGTAGTAGATCCGGACATGCCGCTTCTTCACCCGCAATAGACGTGAGCTCAGCATCGGTGTGAGTGTCAGGGCCATGAACGTTGATATGAAGATCGCGGCGGCGATGGTTAAACCAAATTCATAAAAGAAAACCCCAATCGTGCCGGTAACAAAAGCGACGGGCACAAACACCGCCACCAACGAGATGGAACTGACGATAATGGCAAAGGCAATCTCTGAGGCACCTCGTCGAGCGGCTTCAATTGGCTCTTCCTGCTTTTTTTCAATGTGCCGGTAGATATTTTCCAGCATCACTACGGCATCATCCACCAGCAAGCCAATGGCCAGAATCAAACCCAACAGCGTGATGACATTGATGCTGAAGCCCAGTGCATTCATGACGGCGAATGTCCCCATCACGGAGACCGGGATCACAATGGCCGGAATAAAGCTGCTCCGCAAACTGCGCAGGAAGATGAAAATCACAATCACAACCAACCCTGCCGCCAACAACAGGGTTTGCTGGGTGGCGCGCACGGACTCGCCGATAAATCGGGAGCCATCAAAAGCGACCTGCATATTGATCCCGGGTGGCAGGTCCGGGCGGATGCGGTCCAACTCCTCCACCACGCGGGTCGTCACATCCAGGGTGTTCGCTTGGCTCTGACGCAGGATGCCCATGCCGATACTGGGAGTCTGCATAAAGCGGGCCAGGTTGCGCTCATTTTCTATGCCGCGCACCACGTCACCAACGTCGCGAATCCGGATCGGGGCGCCGTTCCGGGACTCGATCACGATGTCCTTAAAGTCTTCCGGCGCCATCACGCGACCCCGGGTTCGGACCACAAATTCCCGCAAGGAACTTTCGATCCGGCCGCTGGGCAGCTCCAGATTCTCCCGGCGCAAGGCGTCCGCCACTTCGCGAATGGTCAAATCATGCGCCGCCAGCCGTGCCACATCCAATTCAATACGCACGGCGAATCGCTGCGAGCCGCCCGCGCGTACCCGGCCGACGCCCGGTAAAATCTGTAGGCGTTCCTGGATGTGGCGGTCCACATAATCCGCCAAGGCGGTTCGGCTCATCCAGTCGGAATTGACGCTTACCCACATGATGGGTTGCGCGTCTAAATCCAGTTTAACGACCAAGGGCTCATCAATCCCGTCAGGCAGGCGACCACGGACGCGGGCTACGGCGTCGCGCACATCCTGGGCGGCCACATCCACATCCACTTCCAGATCAAATTCCACCGTGATTTGGGAGCGCTCTTCGCGTGTTTGCGAGGTAATCGTGCGGATGCCCTCCACCGTATTGATCTCCTCCTCGATCAAATCGGTAACCTCCGTCTCCATCACATCCGGCGCGGCACCCCGCCATGTGACGGTTACGGTCACCACCGGCACATCGACATCGGGCAATTCCCGCACGGAAAGCCCGCGGTAGCCAATCACGCCCACGATGACGATGAGAAAGGTAAACACCCAGGCAAGAACGGGTCGTCGAATGGAAAGATCGGACAAGTACATGCTTAATTCCCGCGCGCATGTTCGCGTTCGCGTACCCGGGTGCCGGGCTGCAGACGTTGATGACCGGTGACGACCACGCGTTCCCCGGCCTCGATGCCCTCCGCAATCTGAATCGAGCCGGGTTCCCGTTCGCCAAGTGTGACGGAACGAAATTCAGCCCGTTCATCAGCGTCCACCACATACACACTGAAGCCGCCCATATCGGAGAGAATCGCTTCCTCCGGAACAGCAATAGCGTCCTCGATAACGGAAACCGCCAAGTCCACCTGCACAAACTGATTCGGACGCAGCAACCGGTCCCGGTTATCAAGCTCCGCCCGCAACGAGACGGTTCGGGTAAGCGGCTGGATCACGGGATCCACAAACACGACGACACCTTGGAAACGCTTGTCGGGATAGGCTGCGGTCCGCAAACCGACATCAAGTCCAGGTTTGACTTGGGGCAGATAGCGTTCCGGCAACTCAAAATCGAGCTTTAACCGGTCCAGTTGGACGAGCTCAAAAACGCGCTCTCCCAATCCAATATAGTCGCCCCGCGCCACATGTCGCCGACCCAGTGTGCCGTCGATCGGGGCCACGATGGTGTGATCGGCCAAGTGGCGCGCCATCAGGCCCACGTCCGCCTCGGCGGCTTGGCGCCGTGCCTCAACCGTGATCCGTTCAGCGTCACTAATCAACCCCTGTGCATGGAGCTGGATTTGGCGGTCGTAGTCCGCCTGAATTTCATTCAAGTGCGCGTGAGCTTGCTTTAGTTGGTACTGTGCACGCTCATCATCCAACCGCAGCAGCACATCGCCTTCTGCTACCTCGTCGCCTTCGCGGGCACTCAATTCCACCACGCGCCCGGCCACTTCGCTGCGCACGGCGATGGCCTCATCGGCGGAAAGGGAACCCACCGCGCGCGCCATCAACATCCACGCCCGCCGCTCGGCCTCCTGGGTTTCCACGGTCACTTCGCGTTCCGCGGTGCGTCGGTTTCCCTCGACTTCTTCGGTTCGTGCACAGGCCGCCAGGGTCAACAATAGGGCCACCAGCGCGAGGTGGGGTAGGGCGCGCACAATCCGTGTTTTTATTACCATGATGACATCACTTCAATATAATCGGCGGCAAACAGGCCGGTAACCCAGTCCAATTGTTGTTTAGCCAACTCGTATTCAAAGGTCTGGGTCACGCGTTCAGTCCGCACCCGGTCCAATTCATTGAGTGCCGTGCTGACATCCAGGCTGGTCGCCAAACCGACCCGCGCCTGCTCCGACAAGGTGCGATAATTTTCCTCGGCCAAACGTACCTCCTTATCCAGTGCTTGCAAGTCTTCCCGTATGGTCCGGAGTTCGAGGAGGGCGCGTTGCACCTCCAATTGCACGGATTTCTCCAGATCACGCAGCCGCAGCATCGCTTGCGACACGCGCTCCTCCTGCTGCCGCCGGGAAATGCGACGGGAACCGCCATCCCAAAATTCGTAACGGGCCACGGCCGCAATGTCCCAAGTATTGTTGCGAGTGGTGGGGGACTCCGGATCGACAAAGTGGTGGTTGTATTGCAGCTCCAGCGTCGGCCAGCCGCCTCGACGAATGAAACGCAGTTCCTCTTCCGTGAACGACAATTGCAGCCTGAACGCCGCGACATCATTTCGATTGATCAGGGCCTGCTCGACGAGGTCGCTTAAATACTCTGTTTCCGGGTCCGGCGTCGCGTCCGGCCGGGCCACGGAGAATGCGCTGTCTGGATCCAGACCCAACTGCCGCGCGAGATCGCTCTTCGCCGTTTCCAGCGCATTACGCGTGGCGACGACATTCCGACTTGCGCGTGCAGCATCCACTTCCGCCCGCAAATACTCCGTCCGCCGCGCTTCACCCGCCTCAAAGCGGGCCTTGGCGCGCGATACTTCTTGGGTGGACAGGCTGAGCGTTTGTTCCGCGATAGTGAGTTGTTGCTCCGCCCGCAGGACCGCGTAGTAGGAGCGGCTGACATCGAACAAGGTCGTGCGTATCGTGTGTGCCAATGTGTGAGCTTCTGCTTCCTCCAGCACGAGACCGCCGCGTCGCGCGGACAGCACCCGGCCATCGAAGAGAGGCTGGGTGGCCGTTAAGGTCACGCGCCAAGTATCTTCCGGCACCAGGACGTCGTCGTCCCGGCGAATTTCGGATTCCGGTCGATCGTAGCGACCGGTGGCGGTCAGGCGCGGGGATACAATGGCCCAAGCCCGTCCGACCTCCTGCTCCGCGATGGATACCTGCCGTCGCTGGATTTCGATCTGTTCACTGCTTTCCAACGCCATTTCCAAGGCCGCTTCCCAGGTGATCACTTCGGCCCCCGCCTGCGCGATACCGCATCCGAGCGCAAGTATGCAAATTCCGATTCTCATAATGGTACTCCTAACCGACGTTGTGACCGGATCATCCGCCGTCGTCTACTGCTATGCTTGGTTGAGCTGCGTACGCACGGGCGATCGCCTCGTTGCGCTTGCCATGTCGTCTACGCATCGAAAGACTAACAAACCATACCTCATAGACGCGATACTAATTGCCTGGTTCGTCCACCGGCGTCTTTCTGGAGGCCGCGACCGGGCAGTGGCCCTGGCCGATGCCGATTTTGTTCAGGATGGTTTCGGCGGGACAGAACCCGGTCAGGGCGGATTGAATCAAGTTGACTCCGACAAAGGCCGTGAGCAATAGCCAGTAATGGCTCACGGTGACGGCCAAAACCAAGCTGATCAGAATCATGGATCCCGCGAGGATACGAATTGCGCCTTCCATACTCATGTGTGTATTCCTTTCTGTGTTACTGCGTATTTTGTGTAGTATCCTTTGGCCCATACAAGCGGTAATACACCGTTGGGATGAGGATCAATGTGAAAGCGGTGGAGACAAATAGACCGAAGATCAAGGCCCAGGCCAAGCCGCTGAAAATGGGGTCGAGCGTAATCGGCCAGGCGCCCAGCATGGTGGTCCCCGCAGTCAATAAGATCGGTCGCATGCGAACGGCGCCGCACGCGAGAATCGCTTCGCGCAACGATTGTCCGGCCCGTACGGCTTGGTGAATGAACTCAATCAAAACCAACGCATTGCGTACGACGATACCACTTAACGCAATCATGCCGATCATGGCGGTCGCCGTGAAATAAACGGGCGTATCAAACCCCCCAACCGGACGATCGACAATCAGGTTCAGCAGCCAGAATCCCGGCATGATTCCAATCATGGTCAATGGAATCGACAACATAATCACGCCGGGTATGGCATAGGATCGTGTTTGGTAAACAAGCAATACGAAGATGCCCAGCAAGGCGACGCCGAAGGCGATCCCGAGATCCCGGAATACGTCCACCGTGATCTTCCATTCGCCTTCACCGACCCAATTGACCCGGATGCCATCGGGTAGGGGGTGCTGCCGAAAATGCTGCTGTAAGGCCAGAATCGCATAAGCCGGTCCGCGGCCGGCCATTTCCGATTGCACGTAGACCACCCGCTCCAGGTTTTTGCGGTGAATCGTGCGCTCAGTGTATTCCGGCTCGAACATGCCGAGTTCCCCCAAGCTGACCAATTGATCGGCGTGCCCGCGGAGCGGAAGTTGACGCAAGGATTCCAGGTTGGAGCGCTGATCGCGGGGAAGCTGCACCCGGATGGGCACCTCATTTTGATCGTGCGGTGTTTGCAACAGGCCCACCGCTTCACCCGACAAGGCCAGGCGCAGGGTGTCGACAATGTCCCGTGTCTGTATGCCGTGTTGGCCGGCCTTTTCCCGATCGGTGCGGAAGAAGAACTGTCGGTGCACGTCATCGACCGAGTCATCAATATCTACCATCCCAGGCTCGTCGGCCATGCGCTCGCGAATCAAGGCTGCGGCTTCGATCAGCGCATCATAGGTGTGATGAGGCGCGCCATAGACTTCGGCCACAACCGTGGCCAGCACCGGCGGGCCGGGCGGCATTTCCACCAATTTGATCTGCGCGCCGGTGGCGCGACTAATTTCGTCGATGTCGTTGCGAATACGTAGGGTGAGCGCATGGCTGCCCATGCGGCGCTGGCGATGATGGACCAGATTGATGCGGATATCGGCCAGATGCGCACCTTCGCGCATGTAGTAACGCCGTACCATACCATTGAAATCCATCGGCGACGCGGTGCCCACATAGCTCGTGAAATCAGTCACTTCCGGTACCGTCTTCAAATAGTCCTCAATCTTTCGCGTCACGGCGTCGGTCTGTTCGAGTGGGGTGCCTTCCGGCAGATCAATTATGATCTGGAACTCGTTCTTGTTGTCGAACGGCAGCATCTTCAGCGGAACCAGACCCGTTGCCGCCAAGGCGACGGAGCCGATAAATAAAATGCCCGTACCCCAAAACAGCCAACGACTGCGTCTACGGGAATCAATCAACGGCGCCATGACACGATGATACGGATGGGGCCGTTGCGTGGCTGCGTCGGTTCCCGGGTCGGGATCTGAAGCCGATCCATTGCGAACGCGCAGGATGAGGCGGGCCAGCGTGGGCGTAATGGTAAGGGCGACAATCGTCGAGAAGAGCACCGCGACAGGCACATTCATTGCCATCGGCGCCATGTACGGGCCCATCATGCCGGTGATGAAGAACATCGGCAGAAAGGAGACCATCACGGCTAACGTGGAGAGAATGATCGGGGGCATCACTTCCCCCATCGCGGTCAGGATGGCTTCGCGGCGCGAAGCGGCACCTGCGCGTAGGTGACGATAGATGTTTTCCACCCCCACGATGGGATCATCGACCAACAACCCCAGCGTCAAGATCAGCGCAAACAAAGTCACGCGATTGATCGTGTAGCCCATCAAATAGTTGAAAAGCAGGGTCAGGGCATACGTGATGGGCACGGCGATGGCTACAATAATACCTTCCCGCCAGCTCATCGTCAGCGCCAGCAAGCCCAAGACCGTCAGCATGGCCAGACCCAGTGACGTGACCAGGTTGTTCACCTTCTCGTCCGCCGTTGCGCCGTAGTCGCGCGTGATTTCGATTTCCACATCGTCAGGAATAACGTGCCCCCGCAATTCCGCTAGGCGGGCTTGCACATCCTGGGTCACCAGCACGGCGTTGCTGCCGGCCTTTTTGGCTACCGCGATGGTTACGGCGGGGTAGGACGCCGCTCGGCGCGCTTCCGGAATAGGGGCTCCGCTGCCGAAACCTATCCGGGTATAGGAGTTGAATTCCGCAGGGCCATCCCGGATCACCGCAACATCGCGCAGGTAGACGGGGCGATCACCTCGCACGGCAATCATCAGGTCCCGCAATTCTTCGGCGCGTTGCAGGAACGGACCCGTCCGAACAACGATTTCTTGATTCAACTGGTCGAAGCGTCCGCTAACGCCTTCCGCGTTCGCGGCGCGGATCGCTTGATTCACGTCCAACGGCGAAAGGCCATAGGCCGTGAGTTGAACCGGGTCCAAGTACACTTGGACCACGCGCGGTTCCCCCCCGTGAATAGTGATGCGGGCACTGTTACGAATCTTCTGCAGGTGGTTGACCACCTCTTCCGCGATCCGATAAAGCTCGTGCGTCGTATAATGCGGGCTGTGCAGCGCCGCCGTGATCACCGGCACATCATCGATTTCCACCGGTTTGACCACCCAGTCCGTAATCCCGGGTGTGACCTGGTCGATATTGGAAAACAACTTATTGTAGAGTTTGATCAAACTGTCTTCACGATCTTCGCCGACGTAGAAGCGTACCGTAACGACCGCCTGCTCGGGGCGGGACATGGAATAGACGTATTCCACGCCGTCAATTTGATAGAGCAGTTTTTCCAAGCGCGACGCGACCAGGCGCTCGACATCTTCAGCCGTGCCGCCGGGAAACGAGATCAGGACGTCGGCGACCGGAACAACGATTTGTGGCTCCTCTTCGCGGGGCGTCAACCAGAGCGCGCCGGCACCGACCAGCAAGCTGATCACAATCAGCAAGATGGCTAGATTGCTGTCCAAAAACGCGCGGACCAGGCCAACCAGATAGGACTCGGATGTATTCATCTTACTGCTCCGCTTTGCCCTGATTCGCCGCTTGCGCCGAGCGCAAAATCACCTCGCCGTCCCGCAGGCCGGCCAGAATCTCGATCCAG
>SKLK01000074.1 GCA_007123265.1 Kiritimatiellia bacterium | reverse complement strand
TTTAGAGATGAAATATCGTGAAGCCAGTGTGCGGGCTGAAATTCTGAAGGCGTTGGCGCATCCGGTGCGGGTGCTGATCGTGGACAAACTGCGAAGCGGCGAGCAATGCGTATGCGAACTCAATCGCCTGGCCAGAATTAACCAATCCAATATGTCGCGGCATTTGGCCGTCCTGAAAAAGGTCGGCATCCTGTCAAGCCGACGATCAGGCATGAAAGTCTACTATCGCTTGCAAACCCCGTGCATCCTGCGCGCATTCGATTGCGCACTTGAGGTGATTAGGGACGACGGCAAACGGCGCCTCGCGACATTGAAGGCACTTGATCATGCGCGGTGAAATCAAAACCGGCATGGCCCTGCTGCTTGGCTTCCTCGGTCTCTATTTCCTGCCGATCGAGGCGGCTCGCTTCCGCGGAGCGATCATCGAAGCCCTGATCCTCGCGCAATGGTATGCGCGTGAACATGTACTGCTCTGCCTGGTCCCCGCCTTCTTCATCGCAGGCGCGATTGGCGTCTTTGTGAGCCAACAAGCAGTGATGAAATACTTTGGCGCCCAGGCAAAAAAATGGCTGGCCTATTCCGTTGCCTCCGTTTCCGGCACCGTGTTGGCCGTGTGCTCGTGTACGGTTCTGCCGTTGTTCGGCGGCATCTACATGCGCGGGGCAGGTCTGGGACCGGCGGTGGCATTTCTGTATTCCGGACCCGCGATTAATGTGCTGGCTATTGTGCTGACGGCTCGCGTCCTGGGCTGGCAACTGGGCCTCGGACGCGCGATCGGTGCGGTGGTGTTTAGCATCGTCATCGGTCTATTGATGCACCTGATCTTCCGCAAAGAAGAACAAACTAAGGCCGCCCTTGCGCAAACGCTCTACACGGAAACGGACGAGAACGATCGCCCGCTGTGGCAAACCGTTCTCCACTTCTCGAGCATGGTGGGCATTCTTGTGTTTGCCAATTGGTCCCGTCCGGAGCAAACCAGCGGCTTTTGGTATGTGATCTTTCAACTGCGATGGCTGCTGGTCTCCGGGTTCGGGCTCCTGCTCAGCTTCTGCTTGTGGCGCTTCTTTCTCGTGAAGCCCTGGCTTATCGCCGCCTGCTTTCTGCCGGTGCCCGCGATGGCCCTGATGTTCCCCGCCCATCCCGGGGCGGCGTTCACGGTCGGCGCAATCAGCTTGGTTGTACTGACCTCATTGGCCACCCCCCAGATGCGCGAGTGGCGTGATCAAACATGGGGATTTACAAAACAGATTCTACCCCTGCTCCTGGTCGGCATATTGGCTGCGGGTTTCTTTCTCGGCAGTCCCGGCAGCGTGGATGCGGGGATCATACCCAGCAAGTGGATCGAAGCCCTCGTTGGCGACTCGCCACTGCCACTGCTCACCCTGTTCGGTGCCACCACCGAATCAGCGCCACACTGGCTCGGGTGGGTTTGGCCCCTCTGGACCAATTTCTTTGCATCACTCACCGGGGCACTGATGTACTTCGCCACGTTGACGGAAGTACCGATTCTGCGCGGCTTGCTGGACAGCGGCATGGGACAAGGTCCGGCGCTGGCGCTGCTGCTCGCCGGCCCCGCCCTTTCGCTGCCCAATATGCTTGTCATCAATTCCGTACTGGGACCAAAGAAAACCCTGACCTTTAGCGCGTTGGTGGTGGTAATGGCGACGTTATCGGGCCTGATCTTTGGAGCGCTTCAGTCGTAAAAGAAAGGAAACCGGCCATGAAGGAAATCAAAGTTCTGGGGACAGGGTGCCTCAAATGCAAACAACTCTATGAAAATGCGCAGGCGGCAGTGAATGCGAGCGGTGTCGATGCGCGCATTGAGAAGGTAGAAAAACTCAAAGAGATTATCGGGTATGGGGTCATGACCACACCCGCCTTGGTTGTCGACGGACAAATCAAAAGCGCCGGCAAAACCCTTTCGCCGGAACAGATTACTGAACTGATTCAATGAGGTTCATGCGCCCCGCCAGCTTCTAGTATTTGCAATCCCGGGATCGGTTTCGTATGCTGAGGGGGTGGGAAGGAAACGCATCGGTATGAATCGACTCTACAACTATTTAACGCTTGTGCTTGGCCTGTGCTGCTGGGCGGCGACCGCAGGCGCCGCTATCCCGGTGGACGGGGTGGCCGCCAAAGTGAATCAGCGGGTGATCACGGTGGGTGAGGTGGTCTCCGCCTTGCAACCGATCGAACGTCGGCTCAGCGCCCGCTACTCGGGCACGGAATTGATGCTGCGCATGGAGGAGGCCTACGAGCAGGTGCTGCAATCCATGATCGAGCGCGCTTTGATTATTGAAGAATTTAATACCCGGGAAATCGACCTGCCCCGGCAAGTGATTGATCAACAGACGCAAGCGATTGTTACCGAGGAATTCGGCGGCGACCGCAGCCAGTTCATCCGCGCCCTGGCCGAGGAAGGGATGAGCATGGAGGATTGGCGGGACCAAACGCGGGATCGCATGGCCGTGATGATTATGCAAAGCGAGTATGTGACGCCGAATATCTTGATTTCGCCCCGCCAGATTCGCGACGCCTACGAGGCGCGACTGGACGAGTTCAGAATCGAGGCGGCCGATCACGTGGCGATGATTACCCTGGCCCGGGACGATGAAACGGAGGCGGACACCGCGCTGGCCGAGGCGGAAACGTTGGTGGCGCGCGCCCGCGATGGCGAGTCCTTCGCGGATTTGGCCCGTACCTACTCGACCGATGCCATGGCATCGCAGGGCGGCGTCCGGGGCTGGATCGACCCCGCCCGCGTGTTTCGCGAGGAAATTGCCGAGGCGGTCGCGGCCCTGGCACCGGGCGAAATCAGCGAGGTGATTACCACGTCGGATGCCTTCTATATCGTGCAACTCATGGATCGCCGGGAACAACAGGTGCAGTCGCTGGAGGATGTACGGGAACAATTGACCGCCGACCTGCGCCGGGCCGAAGAGGACCGGGTCTATCGCACCTGGATTTCCCGCTTGCAAACGCGTCATCACATTCACATTCCCGACGCCCAGCAGTCGGCCCGCCAGCCGTAAGCAGGGGGCGGACGCCATGGCACGCCGACGCACCACACGCATTGGGATCACCTTAGGCGACATTAACGGGGTCGGCCCGGAGGTGGCCGTCGCTACAGCCGCAGCCCGTCCGTGGCCCGCCCACGTACGGCGCCTGCTGATCGGTGACGCCGATACGGTGGCTCTGCATTGCCAGGCGCATTCCGTCGCCATGCCGCCGGCCTGGACGCCGGGCGCAGCGCTGCCCCCGCTGGCCTACTGGGATCCCCGACTTACACCGCGCCGTCTGCGTCAGCGACCGGGACAACGCTCGGTCGCCGCCGCGAAGGCGGCGCATGCGTGGATTGTGGCGGCGGCCGAGGCCGCCCGGGACGGACTCCTCGACGGTATCGTCACCGGCCCGATCAATAAAGCCGGTTTTATGCGGGCGGGATTCGATATCCCGGGCCATACGGAACTGCTCGCATCCGTCGCGGCCGTGCGGCGGGTGGAGATGATGCTGATGAGCGATACGCTGCGGGTGGTGCTGGCGACGCGACACCTTCCACTCCGGGACGTCGCCGACACCTTAACCACAGCCGGCCTGCGCGCCACGCTGCGGGCCACGGCGAAAGGTCTGGCCTGGCTGGGCGTGAGACGACGGCGCATTGCCGTGTGCGGACTCAACCCGCATGCCGGTGACGAAGGCGCCTTGGGCGACGAGGAACAACGGTTGATTCGCCCGGCGCTGCGGATGTCGTTACCGCCGCCCGCCAAACTGTATGGTCCCGTACCGGCCGACACCGTCTTTTATCAAGCGCAACAGGGGATGTTTGATGCCATCGTGGCGATGTACCACGATCAAGGCCTGGCTCCGTTCAAGATGTTGCACTTCGATTCCGGGGTAAATCTGACGTTAGGCCTCCCCTTTGTCCGCACCTCCCCTGATCACGGTACGGCCTACGACCTGGCGGGGCGGGGTCAGGCGAATCCGGCCAGCATGCATGCGGCGTTGCGGTGGGCGGTTCACCTGGCACAGCGCCCCAATCCCTGGGGCCAACGGGCATGAAGCGGACGCGACCGTCCGAAATCAAGGCCCTGTTGGCCGAACGCGATATCCTGCCCAGCCGTGTGTTGGGCCAGAACTTCCTGGTGGATCAAAACATTCTCGATATCATTCTCGCATCCGCGCACGTGGCGGAAGGCGACGGCGTACTGGAAATCGGCCCCGGCTTGGGGGTGTTGACGGAGCCGTTACTGGCCCGGGCCCGGCAGGTGGTCGCGATCGAAAAGGATCGGCGGCTGCACGCCTATCTACAAGAAACGTTTGGCGGGCATCCCCGCCTCGAATTGATCCAGGCCGACGCCCTTGACTTAGATTTGCCGGACTATATCCACACCAAAGGCATCACCCATGTGGTGTCTAACCTGCCCTATTCCGCCGGCACGCGGATTCTGGTCGAGTTGATCCATGCCGAGTCGCGCCCGCTGCGGATGGTGGTGATGCTGCAATCGGATGTCGCCGAACGTCTGGTGGCCGGGCCGGGCACCAAAGCGTACGGCAGCCTCTCGATTCAGGCCCAGCTCTATTATGATGTCGTGTTGCGGAAACAGGTCAGTCCGTCCTGCTTTTATCCGCCACCCGAGGTGCGCTCCGCGCTGGTTGAGTTTTACCGACTGGACGCGACCCGTCATGCGGTCCATGCGCCGGATCATTTCCGGGCCTTGATCAAGTGGTGCTTTTCGCAACGCCGCAAACAAATTGGCACCATCCTGCATCACGCGCCTGCGTCTCTCATGGGCACTGCGCCGGCAATCGCGACCTGCTTGGAGACGGCCGGGCTGACCCACGATCGGCGGCCGGAATCGATTGCCATCGCGGCATGGTGCGCCCTCAGCAACGCGCTGACCGGCAAGGCATAGGTTCTCAGAGTCCCGAAAGCGGACACCCAAGATTTCGATCCAGTCTGTGCAACTCGATACGTTCCGGCTCACTTTCGAGAACACGCGGAACTCCGAAGGATTCGGTTCCCCCCGCAATCCGCGTGACAGATTTGCTCTATAGCGGTATAGTTGGGCCATGAAACGGTGGATTCTATTTTGGGTTGTCATGGGGCTACAGGCGCCGTTCGTATCGGCGTCTATTCCAGGATTCGACCGGTATCAGGTGATTCTGGACCGGAAACCATTTGGCGATCCGCCACCGCCATCTGCCGAGCCGCCGCCTCAACGCGTCATCCCCCCCGAACAGTCGTTTGCCCGTACGTTGCGCTTGTCCGCCCTTTACGAGGTGGAAGGTGGGGAATTAAGTGTGGGCCTGGTCAACTCCGTCGGCAACGAAAGCTTCGTTCTGCGCGTGGGGGAATCCCATAACGGCATTGAACTGGTTTCCGCCAGCTATGAGGACGAGGAAGCCGTTCTACGGCGGGGATCGGAAATGGCCATCATTAAGCTGGCCGACGGCAATATTGAGGCGATCACACAGGAACAACACCGTGAACGGGTACAACAACGGCAGACCTCCTATGAAGACCGGCGCCGGGCGCGTCGGGAAGCGATGGAACGACGCCGGGCCCAGCCCCCGCCCGAGCCGGAGCTGACCGGCCAGGCACTGGAACAACACTTGCGCGATTACCAGATGGAAGTGATTCGACAAGGCTTACCGCCCCTGCCCATTCCGCTAACACCGGAAATGGACCAGCAGCTGGTCGACGAAGGCGTCCTCCCCCCCTAACCCAACGACCCGCAAAGCCAAGGCACGACTGGCACTCGAAGTGCGCTCGACATGCACAAGAATTTCCGCAATAGTGTCCACTGAGCACGATGCATAAAGGAGATATGCACATTGAGCAAAGACATTACACCGACATTAAGTGGTTGGGACTATGATCCTGCCCGCGTCTCGGCGCGCTGGATCAAAGGCGCCGACGGCCGCACCAAAATCCAGTTGCGCTTGGACCTAGGCCTCTTTCAAATGGAGCCGGACGGACGACCGGATGGGACGCGCCCGCGCGGGTACCCCTCCTTACTGGACTACTACCTCACCCTGGAACGTACCAGTGGCCGATCCTCCTTTCCCCGCCTCGACGAGGAAGCTTGTGCGGAATTGCAGCAAGAGGCCGTGCAATTTTATTACCGGTACCTTTCCCTGTACGCACTGCGGCATTACGAAGGCGTCATTCGCGACACCCGACATAACATGATGATCGTGGATTTGGTCGAGCGACACGCGGAAGACGAGGACATTGCGTGGGAGTTTCTGCAATTCTACCCCTACATCCGCATGATGCATGCCCGCGCCAGCGCCGATCAATTTGTCGCCGACGGTCGCGACGAATATGAAATGGCGATTTTGGCGATTGAGCAGGGCCTCAACGATATCCGCGCGTTCTGGAAGAAGCATGACGATGCCGAATACGATGCCGACATCACCACGGACGAAGAGGAAGTGCTCGGGGAGTTGCTGACCGACCTGCGTCAACGTAAGCCCAAAAGCCAAAGCGAGCGGTTGGAGGAAGATCTGCAACGCGCCATCGCCATGGAAAACTATGAAAAAGCCGCCAGCCTGCGCGACGCCCTGCGACGGATGCAGAAGAAAGACAAGAAACCGGCGCGCCATGATGCCCCATGATCATTATTGAGCCCCACATCCATATGTTTTCCCGCACGACGGAAGACTATCAGGCCATGTACGAGCAGGGCATTCGCGTCGTCGTCGAGCCCTCGTTTTGGCTCGGCGCGCAACGGCGTTATGCCGGCACGTTTTGGGACTATTTCGAACTCATCCTCGACTTCGAGGCCCAACGCGCCGAACGCTTTGGCATCGATCATTACGCGAATATCGCCGTCAATCCGAAGGAAGCCGAGGATGTCCGCCTCGCCCATGAGACCATCGACGGTATGGACCGCTACTGGGCCCATCCCCGCTGTTTGGCCGTGGGCGAAATCGGCTATAACCTGATCACGCCCAACGAAGAGGAAATCTTCATGCGGCAACTGGAAATCGCCAAAGCGGGCAACCTGTTGGTGATGATTCATACCCCCCACGACACCCCGCACGTGAGCAAGCGCAAAGGTGTCGAGCGAACCATCGCCGTATTGCGGGAATTGGATTACGACCCAAACCGCATCATCATTGATCACAACACCGAAGACACGATGGACCTGACCCGCAAGGCCGACACGTGGGCCGGGATGACGGTGTATCCCTATTCCAAGCTGGATCCCGTCCGCGCCATCGACATTTTGAAGAAGTGGGGCCTTGAAAAGACCATGGTCAACAGCTCCGCCGACTGGGGCGTATCCGATCCCGTCACCCTGCCCAAGATCGCGGGTCATATGCGTACCCAAGGATTCACCGACCGCCAAGTGGAACAACTCCTGTTCGATAACCCGCTACATTTTTATCAGCAAAGCGGAAAATTCGATCCCCGCCTCGACCTGCCCTTCGTTCATCCGAGCACGTACCAGCGGTAGGCGACTTCCTGCGGCCGGGAAAATCAACCGATTGTGGACCAGAACGACACCGTGCGTTCACCCGCTGAAGGGCACATGACTCGCTTGACGTTGGCCATGGTCCTCCGTATCCTCGTGCCCATCGTAGATTAAGAACTTAGCCCCGAGGCCTGCCATGCGTATGTGTAAATTAATACCTTCCCTGCTTTTGCTGCTCTGTGCCGTGGCGCACGCCGACCAGCCCGGCGCCGTCGAGCCGTTGGCGGAAAGCATGACGCTGAGTCAAATCATTCAGACCGGGGGCTGGATCATGTATGTGCTGGGCGTCATGTCGGTCGCCGGCCTGGCCATGATCATCTATTTCTTTGTGGTCCTGCGACAGGAAAAGATTATTCCCAAGCCCTTTACCCTGGAACTGGGCCGGATTCTTTCCACGGGCGATATCGATCAAGCCCGCATCTCCTGCCGGAACCAACCCTCGCCGATCTCTGCCGTGGCACTGGCGGCGCTTGATTACACCGCGCGGACGAAGAACCCGGACCCGGGCATGATCAAGGAAATCATCGAAGGCGAAGGCAGTCGCCAAGCCGCCGATCTACAAAGCCGGACCACGTACTTACTCGATATCGGCGTGATTGCGCCGATGGTGGGCCTGCTGGGCACCGTGCTCGGTATGTTAACCGCATTCAATGCGGTGGCCCTGGACATTGCCCGGGCTAAACCCATCTATTTGGCGTCCGGCGTCTCGCAAGCCTTGGTCACCACGGCGGCTGGATTGATGGTCGGCATTCCAGCAATGATCTTTTATGCCTACTTCCGCGGGCGCACCGGGACGTTAATCGGTCGGCTTGAGGCCGTCTCGGCCGATCTGCTCACGCAATTGATCCAGCAAAAGGACTCGTGAATTTCCGCAAACAATTTAAGCCGGAAGCGGTTGGCTTCCAATTGGCGCCCATGATCGATGTGGTGTTCTTGTTGCTTTGCTTCTTTGTCACCAGCCAGATCTTTGCCCAGTGGGAAACCGAAATTGATATCACGCTGCCGACGGCGGAGACGGGCCAGATTCCCGAACGCCTGCCGGGCGAAATCATCATCAACATCCGCACCGACGGCGAGATGGTGGTCAACGCGCAAGTGGTTGAGGACGACCAACTGTTGGCCATGCTTAGTCGCGTCGCCGAGCTGTTTCCCGGGCAACCCATCCTCATCCGTGCGGACCGCCAGACCGCCTACCAAGACATCATCCGCGTCTTGGATCTTTGCCGTCAGGCCGATATTTGGAACATTTCCTTTGCCACCGGCACGCCGGAATAGGACAGAACCACGCGGCATCGGGC
>SKLK01000048.1 GCA_007123265.1 Kiritimatiellia bacterium | reverse complement strand
CGCTTGGTCCGGGCAAACAGCATGCCCGGAAAGTGAAAATCATCCGTGTACATCGCGCGGCCAGTGATCTTGCCGAGCGAATCCGGGTTCGGCAGGGCGCGGCCAACGGATTTGCAGGCGCATTTGGTCTCGGGGATGTAGGGCTTCACGTCCTGGCCCGACGCTTGCAGAATGGCGTTGATCACGCTTTGATAGCCGGTGCAGCGGCAATAGGTATCTTTCAGCGCGACCTTGATGTCGTGTTCCGTGACGGGTTCCCCCGCGGCTTGTTTTTCGTCGATCAGGGCTTTGGCCGTCATGATCAATCCAGGCGTACAGAAGCCGCACTGTACCGCGCCATGATCCAGAAACGCCTGTTGCACAGGGTGTAGCTGGCCCGCTTGTTCCAGGCCTTCAATCGTGGTCACCTCGGCACCTTGGGCCTTAAACGCCGGAAAGATACAGGAGTTGACAGGCACCCCATTCACAATGACGCTGCAAATACCGCATTCCGATTCGTTGCAGCCAATCTTGGTACCGGTGAGGCCCAGATCATACCGCAGGACTTCGGCGAGATAGCGACTTTCGGGAACGTCCAGTTCGTGTGATTTCCCGTTAACGGTTAGTTTCAACAAGCTCATGGTTTCTTCTCCTTCGTGGGTTCATCGCTGGGGGATGAATCGGGGCGGTTTTAAGCGCCTACATTTTCCGGCACGGCCTCGCCTGAGCGGGCACGATCGACGGCCTTGGCTAACGTTTTCGGTAGTTGGGTCAAGATCATTTCACGGCGGTACTCCGCCGAGGCCCGGTGCGGGCTGCTGCGCAAATTCACTTCGGTCAACGCGGTTTCAGCGGCGGTGCGAAGCGTGGCGTCGCTGGGAACTTCGCCTTCGAGGAAGGCCATGGTTTTCACCGCCAAGAACGGCACTTTCCCTGCGGGGCCGATGGCGACGCGTGCGGATGCGATTACATCGCCGGCCAGCTTTACCCGCACGGCCATACCGATCATCGGCAAAGCAATGCCCTGGGGCCGCATCACCCGGCGAAAGGCCGAGGCTTCCTGGTCGCCGGTGGGACGGAAACGGATGCGCGCAATCATCATGCGCTTGGTGTCGACGGTGCTTTGTCCGGGACCAATAAATGTTTCCTCCATCGGAAACCAATGGATGCCGTCCGGCCCCGCCACTTGAATCTCGCCGCCGAGGGCCAGGGTGCCGATGGTACCGTCCCCGGCCGGCAAGGCATGCGCAATATTTCCCGCCAGCGTCGCCACGTTGCGCACTTGGGGACCGCCAATCACGCCGCAGCTTTCGACCAGACAGGTGCCGTGCTTACTCATGCGCGGGTCCTTCACAATCTGCGTGTGGGTGACGCCTGCGCCGATCACAAGCCAGCCGTCTTCCTCGACAATTTGATCGAGTCCTTTTATGCGGGTGGGATCCACCAGCGCCTCGACCTTGGGACGATGGCCTTGCTGGATTTCAAGTAGCAGATCCGTGCCACCCCCAATCATGCAGGCTTGGCCATCGTAACGGGCCAGAATTTCAACCGCTTCTTCCACGGTTTCCGGAGTGTAATAATCGTTCCAATACGCCATGGTCGCCCTCTCGCTTCACGTTACGAACAATAAAACCAACAATTCCCAGACTGCCGAGCGGCTCACTTATCCCGTCTGGAACAAATGGAGCTTCCCTTCAGCCTCATTATTCTCTCACATCTAAATTGGCAAAGATAGCGTGAGCCAAAGGGAAAATCCAGTATTTCTTTTAGCGAAATATCGGGGAAAACCTGTCGACCGGGGCTGTCCCGGTTGTTGCGATTTCGCGGGCGACTGCAAGGGCGCGATCGGGATAGTCGCTGGTGATACCGTCCACGCCCTTGGCATAGAGCGCGCGCATCATGTCGGGCTGATTGATGGTCCAGACCTGAATCTGCAGGCCCTGGGCGTGGGCCGTACGGCAAACGCGTTGCGTGATCACCGGAATGCCCCGGCGGCTGGGCGGCACGGTGAGGGCTTGAAACGGCACCGGCGTTCGAATTGGAAAGCCGCTGTGCGTGCGCAACACCCAACGCTTTGCTTCGGCTTTACCCGCCGCCGTGGCGGTGGTGGGAGCGCACTGGCGGAAGTGGTGCATGATGCGGTCATGGAAGCTGCCCACCAGGACGCGATGCGCTGCTTTACGGACATGCAGCAAGGCGGCTAACCTTTCGGCGAGGGCGAGTGAGTCGGGTTTCATTTCAATAATCAGCGGCGTATCTGGAAACGTGGTCAGCACGGTGTCCAAGGTCGGCAAGACCACCCCTTGATTGCGCCATGGAAACGTTTGGCCGCGATCAGGGGTAAACCGGTAGCCGGCGTCGAGGTCCTGCAGAAGTTCCAGCGTATGACTGGCCACGGGACCTGACCCGTTGGTGACCCGGTCCACCCGCGCGTCGTGCGTGACGATCACCTGTTGATCCCGTGTCAGGTGTACATCCAATTCCAAGGCGTGCGCTCCGCACGCCAGCGCGCATTCGAACGAGGGCAGCGTATTTTCCGGCGCCAGTCCGGCGGCACCGCGATGACCCACCACGTAGGGTGGGACCAATAATTGGAAGAATGGATGACTCACATGGGTGAAGGGGGAGATCCGTAGGTCATAGCTTTAGTCGCAGCATAGCGCCAAAACTTAGCGCATCCGTGTTTACGCGACTATCGCCGAAGCCCTTGATGTCCAGAAAATGATAGTTCGCATTCAGGTCCAGCCTGATGCGTGGAAGAATAGGGAGCTCCACGCCGGCCCGTAGCAAGTAGAACGGGCGGTTGGCAAAATCGCCGTCGGAATAGAGGATACCGATTCCTGCGCCGCCGTACAGCACCCGCCCGCCGATGATCAGTGCTTGCGGGGCGTAGACGCTCTTGGTGGTGCCGGCAAAATCCCCGGAGAATCGCTCCAAATCAAGTTGGTAGCGAACCAAGGGGGCGATGGAACCTTGGAAGCTGAATACCCATGAAAATCCGTCCCGGTCAAATTCATCTGAAATCTCGTCCACGGTTCGCCAGTAGTGTGTGCCGATACCAATCCCTTGGGCGTGGGCCCCGGGGGCAAGGATGAAGCTGAGTGTCGCGGTCAACAACAGGCAAGTGAGCTTGTTCATTGCGATTTCCTTAATAGTGGTTGATCTGAACTCCCGACTTTGGGATAGGATAGCCATACCGATGTCATTTTTCCAACAACCAATTACACTGGGCCGGCTGCAGGTGCCCAATCGCGTTTGGCTGGCCCCGCTGGCGGGCGTCAGCGATGTTCCCTTCCGCCGGATTTGTCAGGAGCTGGGAGCGGGATTGACGTATGTGGAAATGCTCTCCGCCGTGGCCATTCAGTACCGCAACAAACGCACATTGGATATGTGCCGTCGGCATGATCAAGAGCCGGTGTTGGGCGTGCAAGTCACCGGCCCATCGGCCGAGCTCGTCGCGCAAGCGATTCGTTATCTGGCCGATTTCCCGTTCGATACCGTGGATATCAACATGGGGTGCTCGGTGCGCAAGGTGGTCGCAAGCGGTTCGGGCAGCGGCATCTTAAGCGAGCCAGAACGGATTTCCGCGACGGCTGCGGCAGCCCGTGAGGCCTGTGCCTGCCCGTTGACCGTGAAAACGCGGTTGGGCATGACGCGGCGATCCATTTCAATCGAGGACACGGCACAACGCATCGCCCGGGCCGGCGTGGACGGCTTTGTCATACATGGCCGCACGCGCGACGAAAGATATGGGGCGCCAGCGGATCGGCACGGTATCCGGCGCGGCATTGAGGCGGCCCGTCAAGCGGCGCCGGGTCCGCTGGTTACTGTTGGCAATGGCGATTTATTTGATTGGCAAGCCGCGCAGACGATGCGGGATGAGACCGGCTGCGACGCGGTCATGATCAGTCGCGGGGCCTTGGGCAATCCCTGGATATTCCGCGACATCTTGTCCGGTGCCACGCGTCATCCGACCTTGGCAGAGTGGGGGGACGTCGTGTTGCGGCATTTGGATTATCAGGAATCGCATTATGGCGACACCGAATTGGCGGCCATCACTATGCGCAAGCATCTGCTCTGGTACATCAAGGGGTTCCCTTTCAACAAGGTCCTCGGCGAACAAGTCGGACACATTAATCGGATCGAAGAGGGTCGCGGTTATGTGCGCGCGTACCTGCGTGAATGGCCCGGCGACCTGCCGCGCTTTGAAGGCGCGTGCCGCACCGATGCCCGGTTGGGTGTCAACTCGAAATACGATCCGAAATGGGACATGCACCGCCAACACGATCGCGGGGTCGGCGGTGTGGATGGCGGGCGTGCCGTCGCGGGATAAGCCGCGACAGTGGTTCGAACATGCTCCGCCCTCCCCGCAGAAAGACATCCCGCGCTGATCCGAATGTGCGTTTGCAGGAATTGAACGTGTGCGGCCATCATCCAAAGCGCCGCCGAGCGGCGCACTCCAAAGGCGTTGAACCCTTTCCTTTGGACTGCGGCGCTGCGCGCCACTTTGGACTTCCCGAACGTTTTTTTGCGGCTCGGCGGGACGCCTCGCCCTACCAATCCCGTTACGCGAAGGCAGGGCGAATCCTCCGTATGCGCCGCGGAAGAGGGAAGGGGAGGAAGATGGGGTGAGTGACGGGACTCGAACCCGCGACATTCAGGACCACAACCTGACGCTCTAACCAACTGAGCTACACCCACCACATGCAGTAGGGGAGTATATACCATTGCGTCACCGCACGCGCAAGGGGAATTCAGATCGCTTCCGTCACCCCGTAGCTAGATCAACATGTCCTGATGGCTTAAAACTGGGCGCTGAGGCTGAGGGCAAAATAGCCGTATTGATTGCCGATCCCCGCATCATACGGCGTTCGGGCTTCATCGCGGATGTAGCCGGTGGCGTCCTGTTCAGGAATCGATTGGCCACGTAAATGTGCAGCGAGGGACCACGTGTTGTTTAGGGCGTACGTGCCTGAAAGGCCAAAGGCATAGAAGTTCCCGTTGCTGAAGCTGTCCCTGAACTTCGTATCACGCAGGATGTGAAAGTCATTGGCGACCGCCCGCACAAAGGGGCTGTACAGTAGGTAGGCTGACCAAGCCAGTCGGCCCTCGTTCCCAAGTTGGCCGTCTAGATTGAGCCCGAAATAGGGGATGCGGAAGGTTTGGTCGTAGTCGATCGCGCGCACACCGCCGAAATGGCCTTGGATATCCCGAAACCCTGTGGGGGAGGAATAGATGTATTCCTGAGCGCTATCAATCCAGGCCCAATGCTCGTATTTGAAGCCGACGACCCAGCGCCATGTGCTACGCGAGCCTTGATGGAATAGATACGTGGCGTTGATGTCGAGAATGAGTGACTCGTCGATCTCCACCTCACTTCTGGAATACTCGCTCCAGCCGCGCCCCGGCTGCATCCAGTCGTAGTCCGTCATTTCGCCGTCGCCTCTATTCAGCGCCGTCCAGACACCGGCATTAAATCCCAGCCGCGGGCCGTACAGGGCGGATACCGCAACCCCGCCGATCGCTAACCCGGTCATGTCCCAGGTCAATTCGCTGAGTTTGTAATCGCCGATGAACACCTGCTCAATCGCCTCGCCTTCCAGCAGGGCCAGTTCACCACGTACGGAGAAGGCCCAGGTGCGTTCCGGCGCGACTTGGAGCAGCGGGTCGTGTACCGCCATCGTGGCAAAGGTGGAAGGGCTAATGCAGCCAAGTAGGATACATACGGTCGGGATAATCTTCCGGTTCATGGTGCCCGATCCTTTCCCGGGCTTTCAGGGCCCGAATAAGTTTAATTGATTGTCGCTGGCTCTTGGTTTTCGCTGACGGTGAACAGCTAATTTGGGTTGTCCCGATTCCGCAAATTCACCTTCTTCCAAATTGGTTAAGATTTCCTGTGCCCGATCAATCACGGCCTCCGGCAAGCCCGCAAGTCGTGCTACTTGTATACCATAACTTTTGTCCGCAGCGCCAGAAACAATTTTACGCAAGAAGACAATGGTGTCGTTCTTTTCGCGCACCAGCACATTGTAGTTTTTGACCCCGGGCAAGGTGCGGGAGAGGTCGGTCAGCTCGTGGTAATGCGTGGCGAACAAGGTCTTTGCTTTCACCGGTGCATGGTTGTGCAAATACTCGGCGACCGACCACGCAATACTGATGCCGTCAAAGGTGCTGGTACCGCGACCAATCTCGTCCAGCACAATCAAGCTACGTGGCGTAGCGTTGTGCAGGATGTTGGCGGTTTCCTGCATCTCCACCATGAAGGTGCTGCGGCCACGGGCGAGGTCGTCGCTCGCGCCCACCCGCGTGAAAATGCGGTCCACCAAACCGATGGTGGCCTCGCTGGCCGGTACGAACGAACCCATTTGCGCCATAATCACGATCAGGGCGACTTGCCGGATGTACGTGGATTTACCGGCCATGTTCGGGCCGGTGATGATCGCGAGCTGGTTCCCGTGTCCGTCGAGCAGCGTGTCGTTGGATACAAACGGTTCCGCTCCGGTCATGGCTTCAATCACCGGATGTCGGCCGGCGACAATCCGCAAGGTGTCGTCAGTCGTCATCTGGGGCCGGATATAACGCAAGGCCAGGGCGCGGTCGGCCAACGCCGCAAGAACGTCCAGTTCGGCCAGCCCGGCCGCCACGCGCTGAATACGCTCGGTTTCGTCGATGACCTCCTGCCGCAACGCTTGAAAGAGTTCGTATTCCAACTCGGTGGCGCGATCTTGAGCCCCGAAGATCTTATTTTCGTACTCTTTCAATTCAGGGGTGATGAAACGTTCCGCATTGACCAGCGTTTGCTTGCGGGTGTATTCCGGCGGCACATCGGCCAGGTTGCTCTTGGTTATTTCGATGTAATATCCGAAGACTTTGTTGTGCCGCACCTTCAGGTTCTTGATCCCGGTGCGCGTCTGCTCCTTGGCCTGATAATCCGCCAGCCATTGACGGCCTTCTGTGGCGGCGGAACGCAAGGTGTCCAGTTCCTCGTGAAACCCCTTGCGGATCAGCCCCCCCTCCTTTAGGCCAATCGGCGGTTCATCCGCCATCGTGGAGCGAATGCGTTCCACCAGTTCGGGCATGGGCGCCAACACGTCCAGGAGGGCTTGGGCCCGGTCGCCGTTGAGCCCCTGCAAATCACCGTGGAGTCCGGGCAGGACGTCCAGCGACTGGGCAATGGCGTTCATGTCGCGGCCATTACCTGAACCCGCACCCAGCCGCGCCACCAGCCGTTCGAGGTCCCGGACGGATCCCAGTCGCTCCCGGATTTGGCTCAAACACCGGCGTTGCTGCGTCAGTTGCTCAACTGCTTCGTGCCGTGCCGCGATGGCGGCGGCTTCGTTTAACGGGCGCACGAGCCATTCGCGCAGGAGTCGTCCGCCCATCGGCGTGCGGGTGACATCAAGGGTCTTCAGCAGGGTCGGCGCATGTCCGGACCGGGTGCCGGGTAAGGGAACCAAGTCAAGATTGGATAGCGTGGTTTCGTCCAGTAGGACATAGTCTTCTGCGTGGCGGACCCGCAATTGTTTGATATGACCGATCTGCCGGTGCAGCTCATGGCCGAGATAGTGGAGGACGCCGCCCGCCGCCTCGATGGCGCGGGGCCATTCGTCACAACCGAATCCTTTCAGGGAGTGGACGCGAAAATGACGGATCAACACGTCCGTTGCGGCGTCCAGTTCAAAGGTCCAGTCATCGTGCGGGCTGACGCAGATGCCGCGAACCGCCCCCGTCACCGCTTGAATTTCGGGGCTGTCGATTTGTTCTTCCGGCACCACGCACTCCGACGGCGCATAGCGGTAAAGGTGATCCTGCATCGCGCGTGCCGAGGGGGCTTCCTCGACCCAAAACTCGCCGGTTGACAGGTCGACCAGCGCCAAGCCATAGCGATCCCGTTTATGGCACAGGCCGGCCAGGAAATTGTTCTGATTGGCATCCAGTACGTTCTCTTCAAGGATCGTGCCGGGCGTCACAATTCGGACGATCTCGCGCCGTACGATACCCTTGGCTTGTGCGGGATCCTCCATTTGCTCGCAAATGGCGATTTTGTGACCGGCCCGGATCAGCTTGCTCAGATACGCTTCGGCGGAGTGGTACGGCACGCCGCACATGGGCACCTTGTTGCGCTTGGTCAGCGCGATCTCCAAGACACCGGCGGCGGTTTTGGCGTCATCGAAGAACATCTCATAGAAGTCCCCCATCCGAAAAAAAAGCAGTGTTTCGGGGTCGATCTGTTTTTTGATCGCCAAATACTGCGTCATCATCGGTGTCAGGGTCTCAGCCATAGGATGCAAGCATATGAAGCCGAACGCATCGTGTCCAGTGGTGAGTGTTCACAAGACCCACACGGCCCTCATCCAAAGCGCCGCCGAGCGGCGCTTTGGACTTCCCTATGTTTTTCTCACGGCTCGGCGGGACGCCTCGCCCCACCTATCTCGTCACACGATGGGCGAATCCTCCGGATGAGTCGTAAGTTATGGGCATTGACGCGTCTACAATGAATGCCGCTCCAGACCTGTAAATCAGATTCTAAAATTCATTGGCTGCCCCCTTTTGCTGGGTTCCGGAGAGGGGGCCACCACGAAGGACGCAGCGCGGCGTAGCCGCAACCAAAGACTTTCTCACCACGGAGAGCTCTGAGGTCACGGAGGCAGGATTGGGTTCGACCCGCTTCTCTCCGTGATCTTGGTGTTGTCCAGCGAAGCGGGTGGTGAAAATAAATGGGCTGAAAACGTGCATAAAAAACAAGGGTTTCCCGGATTATAGTAGATAGAAAAAGAGGCGATAGAGATCTCCCTCTCCCCGACGGGGAGACCTTAATCCCGCCTTCTCCCTCTCCCCGACGGGGAGACCTTAATCCCTCTTTCTCCCTCTCCCCAGCGGGGAGAGG
>SKLK01000084.1 GCA_007123265.1 Kiritimatiellia bacterium | reverse complement strand
CTGTTCGAGGTCTATCAAGGCGATCTGCCGACAACTCAGTCGCCTTTGGGGCTGACCGCGCGGTCACTGCCCGATGGCTATATCGAGTTGGGTTGGAACTCGGTTGATGCCGCCGCAGCCTATCTCATCTACCGTCGCCCGGTGGGTGACTCTGAATTCGCATTTGTTGCCGAGGTGGAGGATGAGTTGGAGTGGCTGGACTTGCCACCCGAAGATGGCACGTATCAATATGTAGTGGCTAGTGTGCGCCGGGAGAATGAGCAACAAAGCGAAAGTCCGCCGAGCGCGATGGTGAGCGCGGTGTCCGACCGCGTGGCGCCATATCCGCCGGCCAACCTCCGCCTTGAACTCTTGGGATCAGGGATAAAACTGGAATGGGATGCGCCGCCCTTTACCGAACCGGTTCAGTACCGCGTCTACCGCGCTGGTGGCCTGCTGATTACCAACGTCAACGAAGCTGTTCTGCTGGGACAGGGATTGACGGTGACCTCCATTGTCGACCCGTATCCGTCACCGACCGAATCGGTATATACGGTCACCGCCGTCGACTATGTAGGCAATGAGTCCTCCCCTGCCCCATCCCAGTACCTGAACGTCGCCTTGTTGCCCATCTCGTCGATACGGGTGGACTACCAGCAGGGCGGCTATCCGGTGTTACACTGGACGCACGGGCGGCCCGCGGGCCTGTCCTATGCCGTCGAGATCAATGGCCAGCGGGTCACCGGCAGCGGCTACAGCGCCACCTGGTATCCGGATGCCGGCTACAATGCCCAGGCGCGCGAGTATGCGGTGATCGCGGTTGATGCCGAACAACAGGAAAGCCTGGCCCGCACCATTCGTCTGCCCCGCGCGCGGGTGCGGCTCTTGGAGGCCGATGTCCGGCGTGGTGCGCTGAACCGGTTGGTGTACGAAGTCAGCGCAACCGACGAAGTCCGCAACGCCCTGTTGCGCGTCTCAATTGGATCACACACGAACATATCTCAGCAGTTCCATGTCGATGCGGGCACAACCCAGACGGTTCACGTCGTGATTGGCGGTCGCAGCGACATGACGGATATTGCGCCGTTGCAGACGGTCCTCGAGAGCCGGCCAAACGAGGGCGAGTTAATCCGCTGGATTCAGCCTTCCAGTGTGGAGGTCGGCGATGCCCATTTCAGCGCCGAAGTATACAGCGAAGGCATCACGCGTGGTATTGATGGTCGCATGCGCTTTGCGTTCTGGAACAATGGAACCGAGGACGCCGAAATTCGTATCGCCCGCAATTTTGGCAACGCCAACTCTCCCGACATGCGTTATCGATTGGCTGACCGCGACGGCAACATCTACGTGCAAGGCACGATCCGGTTGCCCGCCACCGGCGGCAATGTCTACACCTTGGCGAATGGCGATGTCGTTGCCCGCATCGAACCCGGCGGCTCGTTTATGTCCGGTTCGACAACCTTCAACGTCCCTTACGATGTGCCCGAAACCCTCGATTTGATCTGGGAAGTGGACCGTGTATACCATCGGCGCGGTTTCCCCGACGAAACCTTTACCGACGGTCTCCGCGTCCGCCGCGAGGTGACTCTGCACAATCCAGCCTACGACGGCATGGTGACCAATGTCAGTCCCAGCTCCGCCGATGAGCCGACCGACTTCGAGATCACTGGCATTGCCACGTGGGACGAGACGGGATTGCCTGCCGCCGATCAGCCGCTGCGCTTGGTCGTATCGGTGCGCGGCTTCGAGCGTGTGTATGCCGTCACCACGGACAGCAACGGCGAGTTCCGCCACATCTTCCGGCCCGAACCGGTCGAGCACGGCGCCTACCAAGTATGGGCGATCCATCCGGATCGCCGCGATAAACCGTTGCAGGCCAGCTTCTCGCTGCAACGCGTCTGGATGCAATACAGCTCCTTCAACCTCCGCGTCCCGCAGAATCATACATACACCTTGAGTGTGTGGGTCGAGGCTGGCGGCGTTGGCTTGGAGTGGGATGACCTTGCCCTAGTGGCCTTGGCGGATGATCAGCCCGGCGGTGAGTTGCCCGCTGCCATGACCCTTACGCCCGCAACCGGCCACACCCTGACCAGCGGCCAACGCGTTACCCTGCGCCCGACCGTATCCTTCAGCGAACCGGGCAGCGGCACCGTGCATCTGCGTTTTGCCACCGGAGCGAATCACGAGGAAGTGCGCGGCATGCTGGCGCTGCACTATACGGTTGAATTCGTCAATCCGATTACCGGCACGGCGGAACCGGCGCCCTTCTTTACCACTCCGTATCTGGAAGCGGGTGTGACACAAGGGGAAGTAGCCAACCGTACAGTTATACTCGAAAATCGCGGTCTCGGTGTCCTGAGCGAAGTGGAGCTGTCGTTGCGTAATCCGGACGGCACGGCGGCGCCGGGCTGGATATCGCTGGGCAGCGCATCCCGCATTCCATCGCTCGCTCCCGGCGCGCGGTCCTCGATTATGATCAATCTGATGCCGACCGAGTTCGTCGCCCAAGGCGATTATGAATTCCGGCTGCGCGTCACGAGCGCCAACGGCCCGACACTGAATTACAACCTCTATATCACCGTTACCACGGACGCCGTCGGTAACCTGCTCTTTAAGGTGACCGACATCTACACCGGTGTCCGCGTCACCAATGGTGAAATTGAGCAAGGCGTCTATGGCGCCCGCGTGCGGTTGCAGAACGAGGCAGTGGCCACCATCCAGTACGAGGGCTACACGGACCGGCTGGGCGAATGGTATGTACCTGATGTGCCGGCGGGCGCGTACCGCGTTCGGGTCACGTCCGCCAGCCACGACGACTACGGTACCCGTGTGGTCGTGCGTTCCGGCGAAACGACCTCGCTGGAAGTGCCGATGCATCAACCGCTGGTCACGGTCCAATTCGAGGTCGTGCCCATTAGTCTGACAGATCGCTACGAAATCAGGTTGGTCGCCGTATTCGAAACCGAGGTGCCGGCGCCGGTGGTTACCATTGAACCGCTGTCGCTGACCCTGCCCGACATGCGCGAGGGCGAGGTCTTCAACGGCCAGTATCGACTCGTTAATCACGGTCTGATCAGGGCCGAGGACATTCAATGGACGCCACCCGCGCCCAACGCCTTTTACAAGGTGGAAATATTAGGCAACGTGCCCAGTGAGCTACTTGCGAAGCAGGAACTGATTGTGCCATTCCGTGTGGTCGCTCTGAAATCGTTCACGGAGGAAGAAGCCAACGACAGTGGTTCCGCCGGACGGTGCGTGGGTTCTTGTCATACGATCGGTTATCGCTATCACTGTTCGCGGAACAACGTCTACCGCTCGGCCATCCAGTCCTGCGTCTACATTCCTTGCCGCCCACCGCCGAGCGGTGGTGGTGGCTGGGGTGGTGGCGGCGCCAGTTGGTTAACCTGGTTTGGCACCACGAGTACAGGCGGTGGCGGAACCGCTATAGGCGGTGGCCGTATTGGCGGTGGTTCGGTAAGCACATGGTCCGGTGGCACGCGCGCCGCACCGCGCTCAATTGCCGGCGCTTGCGAATGCGAATGCGATTCGAACTGCGACGGAGTCGCCGATAGCTGCTTCCAGTGCAACAACGAAACGGCGTGTTTCCACTGCGACACCACGGGCGATGGATGTGCGGATAGTTGCTATACCTGTGCCTCGGTCCCCGGCGGGCCGCTCAATACCTGTTATCAGTGCGACACCACCGGTGATTTTGTCATGGATAGCTGTTTTGTATGTCCGTCCTATGAGGGCGGTCCGCTGGATAGCTGCTATCGCGTGGACACCACCGGCGACGGCATTCCGGATGCGTGCTACGCGTGCCCCATTACCGAGACCAACCCGTTGGGCTTGTACACCTGCGACACAACCGGCGACGGCATCCTTGATTCCTGTTACGCCTGCGACACCACGGGCGATGGTGTACCGGACTCCTGTTATACCTGCCGATCGGATGACGATCCAGACGCGCTTTTGGATTCTTGTTACTGCATGGAAGATGGCGAAATCACCAGCGAATGCGGCAGCTGTCCGGCCGATGCCCGCAATCGGGCTACACTGGAAATTTCTGTCGATTACACGGGACAGGCTTCGGCCATTGCCAATCGGATCAATGCCGCGTTGAGCCGAATCCCCTACGTCAGCGCTGAACTATCCGTCGCCCCCTTGGTGGTGACCGGCGAGATCGGCTGGGAATGCTGCGGCCGCTACTGCGACGAGCCTGAACAAGTACGCCGGATGTCCGGCAAGAGTGGCATTGGCGTGGAGGCATCGGTGCAGGCCCCCTTGTTCCCCGGCGGCGCAGGCGGATTTGGCGAACGCCGTATTCCCGGCACCAGCCGCTATACCGTCAAACTTGAATGGCTGATCGGCATGGAGGTGACGGTGGGCGGCGAAGTCTCCATCGGCGCCGACTACGAAGACGCCTGCGGCGAAGAGTGTTTCGAACTATCTTTCGGCGGCCGGGTTGGCATCGAGCTATTTATTGGCGGTAAAGGTGAGGCGGCCATCAACCGTGACGGAGAAGCTCTTATCGGCGCGTCCGTTACCGTCGGCGCCTCCGCCTCTACCTCGGTCTCGGCGGATGGCATCATTGGCTTCATCGACTGTCCGGCATCGCGCATCCAGATTTGCTGGCACGGGATCACGCTGGAGGTGCCCGCGACATTCAGTTTCCGGGTCGATATCACCCAACGCATCGGTATCGACGCCAATTTCTCGTATGTACTCTTTGAAGAAACATGGGGTGGTGGCTGTCTATGAAAACAATCCTCAAATCACGTCAAGACGGATTTGCGCCGGACGCAGAGGTCCGGCCTACACACTCACGCCATGTAGGCCGCCCCTCTGCGGCGGGCGTCTGGGCGGCCATTCCCCGCTGCCCAATCCAGTCATTTCGACCGGAGTCGCGTCGCGCAGCGACGCGACGCAGTGGAGAAATCTTGTGCGCTTGCCGCTGCGGGAGGTCTTTCGACTGCGGTAGCTGTGCGACCTTGCTCAAGATGATGGTGAGCACCATAAATCGCCACTGGGCCGGAATACGTATGGCGTCTGCATGGACGGTGCTGTGTTTACTGCTTTTTGGGGGTACTTCGTTGTTCGCCGCCGAACCCTTCCCGGGCGATCTTGTCCGCCAGCCGCAGGCGTGGTGGTCGCATCAGGGCGAGACCCGGGCCGCCGTCACTGTCTCAGCCTACCGCTACGCTGGGCATCCGTGGTTGGACGACTTGTCACCCGCTGAACAAGCCGATCCGCTATACACCGATAGCCCCGAGGCGGCCTTGATTGCCCATGTCAATGCGCAGGTGACCATCGAAGCCGACATGGCGGTGGGTCTGCATGTTCGCTATGACTGGGGCGGTCGCCGCCTTTTCCTCGTGCAATTCGTCGATGGCGACGAAGTCGTGCTGTGGCCATTTCCCGTTCGACTTAATGATATGGGGTGGGCTGTCGAGGAGTCCCTCGATTTCGAAGCGCCCCTGTTCCAGGCGGCGCTTGCCCACCCCTTCTCGATGGATGCAACCCGCGCCGATTTCCCTGCCGCCTCCACGTCGCTATTGAGCCGGGTGCGATTGTATGAGGAACGGCTGAACGATCCTATCGATGTCCATGTGCGATTGGCCATCGACCACATGATTCGTCCGGCAACGCAGGTGCTGCCCGGCGCGCCCTATCTTGATCGCATCGTGAGCCTCGCCGAAACCGATGACCCCGATCTGTACATCCGGGGTTATACGGAGCAATTCAGTCCCGGTTTGTTCGAACTGTTCCGAGCCGCCCCCACCCAACTCACCGCGGCCATGCGCTTCAGTCGACGTATCCCTGAGCTGACCTGGGTGACCGACCTTGATCTGGGCGACACGGTCATCTCTATTCTCGCGGAAGACGCAAATCTACTGGATGTCAACCGCTATGCGATCCCCTTTGTCCGCGCCGCTGCCGGCGAAGTCTGGTCGCTGACACCGCGCATCGTCGAAGCCGAGCCCGCCACCGAAATTCGGGAAGCGGTTAATGACCTGCTCTTGGGCCAAGCCTTTCTTGATGGCGTGGCCCGGTTCGCGCTAGCACAGCAAATGCCGACGCTTACCTTTGCCGCATCTGAATTTAGATTAAACCGCCGCGCCGCGTGGGAACCGGTAGACTACAGTCTTTCCTGGCCACTCGACGATGCGTTCTCAGTCACATGGCAGATTATCGATCAGGACCTTATTGAATTGGCTGCCGCAACCACCCTGATCGAGGCGGGAGAGCGGAAGGGGGTAATCGAAGTGCCCATGGACGCATTCCGCGCCGCAGCGCATATCACCGAGGCCACGATTCGTTTTCAAAATCCGTCTGCGGCGGTACGGCCCGGTACGCATGCCACCGCCCGCACCCGGTTCTTTACAGACGATCCCGTTATCGCCTTCGAGTGGCCGCTCTTAACCATTGCCCGCACGCAATTGGTGGCCCACGTCCCATTGGTCCTCTCCAGCGTCTATACCAACGCAGTGGAGGGCACACTGTCCGTTCAACCCTTTAGTACGGCTGTCGAGGCTGAGGACTACCTAATCATCTCGCCGACTGTGATCTTCACCGCAGGCCAAACCCGGGCCTATTTGGACATCGACATTCTGCCCGGCAAAGTCGGACAGGACGAAGAAATCTTTTTGCAGCTCCGCATTGATGACGCCACCGGCGGCGCCACCGCTGATCCGGACGAATTCTTTACCCTTGTGCTAAAACGACCTGAATTCCGGCCCGGCGTACAGTTCGCTGAATCCGTGGGCATTAACACGTCCACCAACGACTGGTTCGATGTCGTCGTTGAGTTGACCACGCCGTTGCCTGATCCGGTGATTGTCCCCTTTGCCGTGGCCGCTGCCACCGATGCGGTGGCCGACGAAGACTATGTGCTTGAGGATGGCGCGCTGCTGATTCCAGGCGAATCCACCAGTGCCACGATTCGCGTCACCTTGCCGCCACGCGAAGGCTTGCGCGACGTTATTCGCCGAGTCGTGATCGAATTGTCTGAACCGTCCGCCAACGCCGCGCTGGGAGAGCGGCATCGATTTGTATTGATGATCCCATGAAAGCGAACCGTCATAGCTGTATAGGTATCATATGCGTCGCCCTGCTACTGGCATCGCCGGTGCTTGCCGAACGCGAATTGTATGTCCGCTACAGCTTCGCCGCGCAGAATGTCGGCGCGGAACTGCTTGCAGATGCGGAACTACGCTTCATGGCGCCGCTTCCGGCGGGTGTGTACCAGGAATTGCAGTGGGTGAAGGTAAATCTACCCAATGATGATCGGTCCACCCCGGGTCAGGGCGTAGTCGCTGTCCATCCGCCACCATGGCCGCCGTTGCAAACGCATCTCGTTCATGTCGAGGCCGTCTTGCGAATGCATGAGCAACCTCGCGATGGCGTATCACCATTGAATCCGCTGTATTTAGAGCCGACGCCGTTAATTGAAAGCGATGACTTCGACATCCTGTGGCTGGCCGCCACACTAATTGGCGCCACGCCCACAGAGACGGCCCGCAACATGCATCGCTGGGTGCGCCGCAATGTCACCTATTCCGCGTCGTGGCGCGGCGAAACCGGGGCCCGCTACACATTGGAGCATCGCGTCGGCGACTGCACCGAGCTGGCCCGTTTGTTTGCTGCCCTATGCCGTGCCGCCGGCATGCCCGCGCGCGTGCTGGAAGGATTCATCTGCCACGGCAACCGCATACTGCGCCCTTCGGAACTGCATAACTGGGTGGAGTACCATGATGGCAGTGGGTGGCGCGTGGTCGATTTGTTGCAGGCCGATTTCAACGTTGACCCCGCCGCCTATCTCGTCATGAGTGTCTGGGGTGGGAGCCTCACCGTGCCCGAGCACGCCTTTCACCGTTTTTGGAGCAACCACGAGGATATTTCCATGCGCATGATCGCTGAATAACGATGGGTGACATCATGAAGACGAATTTACATACCCAGGGAAACACCTCGCGAGGGGGGCGATTTGGCCATGCCCGGTTTTGGTGGATCGGCTTGGCTTGCCTGCTCATACCGACGATCAGTCACGCCCGCGCGATCTGCGCCACGGTCCGGATTGAAATCATGCAGGAAGTCGCGTTCGAGCGCCAAGCCTTCGAGGCGCGCATGCGGATCAACAACGGCTTGCCACATCTCCAATTGTCCAACGTCCATATCGAGCTATCCTTCACCGACGAATTCGGTGAAGTCGTCACCTTTACCGACGATCCCAACCATCCCGACGCCTTGTTCTTCGTCCGGGTTGACTCACTCGCCGGCGTCAACAACATATCCGGTCACGGTAGCATTGCCCCGGCCAGTGAAGCCTATATCACCTGGCTGATCATCCCCGCGCCCGGCGCTGCCGGCGATTCGCCGCACGGCACCTTATACTTTGTCGGCGCCCGGCTGGTGTATTCCATCGGCGACGATGTCAATGTCACCGATGTGGTCCCCGACGATATCTACGTTTTGCCCATGCCCGATCTGGAACTGGACTATTTTCTGCCGTACTGGGTGTATGGCAACGACGCGTGGACCGAAGAAATCGAACCTCCCGTGCCGTTTACACTCGGTGTGCGGGTTCGGAATGCCGGTCATGGAGCCGCCCGCAACATGACCATCGAATCCAGCCAACCCCGTATCATCGAAAATGAGTTGGGCCTGCTGATTGGGTTCACCATTACCGGCAGCGAAGTCCATGGCGAGCCTGCGCAGCCCACCTTGTTGGTCAGTTTTGGCGATGTGCCGCCGCACAGCGCCCGGGTTGCCCGCTGGATCATGGAATGCACCTTGTCGGGCCGGTTCGAATCGTTCACGGCCACCTTCTCGCATGCCGATGAATTGGGTGGACAGCTCACCTCGCTACTCTCCGAAGTGCGCACCCATCGTCTGGTCCGCGACGTGCTGGTAGATGTACCGGGCCGGGATGCCGTTACCG
>SKLK01000137.1 GCA_007123265.1 Kiritimatiellia bacterium | reverse complement strand
GGGGCGGCAGATGATACCGCGCGTCGGGCAGGCCGCGAGCCCGACTGGGTGTACGGCCGGTCCCCGCCGTTCACCATTCGTTTTGGCGAATCGGAATCCAGTTCCCCGGGCGATACCTGGCAAGCGACGGTGGAAAAGGATCGGGTTATGGCCATCGACGCCCCAGCGAACGCGCGACCCTGGCTACGCGTGGGCGAACGATTCAGTGACGCGATGCAGAAAAAGCAATGGGACTTGCCTGCCAGTCAGCCCCGATAGAACGGCTGGCTCCACGCCCGTTTGCGGCCAGACTCGGCCTCCACACGAAAATAGCAGCCCACATCCTCGACCGTCCAGGTCAGCCGGGAACCCGATCCGCTAAATCGCTCCGTACCGCCTTCACCGATCACACGCAACTGCTGCGTCCGATTATCGGCCACTACCGTCAGTAGGCCATCTGCAAGGGCAATCGTCTCAAATCGGGGATAGGTGGAGGCATAAAATGCGCCCGCCTTCAATTGATCAACAATCAGTGGCCAAGTGACGTCGCAGTCGACGGGAACCTGTACTTGCACCCAGCCTTGGGCCGGACCAATCATGGACTGATGAAAATCGTCGCCGGCCACGGCCCAGAGCTGTTTCCCTTGGCTCAGTATCTCGTCCCATAACGCGATATTGCGGTCCTCGTCCGTGCCGCGCGCCTCGCGTAACGCGTTGTAAATTTCCACGGCGTGCAGTTCGTCGGCTGCTTGACGGATCTGCGCCTCCCCGCGCGCGCCATATTCTTGCGGATGACAGCCAATCACAAATCCGCCCGCTGCGCGCAACGCGCGTACCCGCTCGCCATAGTCATCCGACAGGGTCGGCGTGACGTCGTGCACGCCCAATTCGATAATGTGATCGCTCAGGCCGTTCTCCTCACCGGGTACAATCATTAAACCGGCGACCTCCGCCCAACGCTGAATCGCGTCAGGGCGATGTGCTTGATTGTGATCGGTGATCGCTACGAAGTCATAGCCCAGCAAGCGATAGAGCAGGCCACTCAGGCCGAGATCAAAATGACCGCAGCAATATTGGTGCATGTGCACGTTGCCACGTAACCAACGTCCGGATGCCGCATACGGACTTGTGTACACGCCGGTTGAGCCAGTGCTGGCGGGCATCCGTTTAGCCCCCCTCATTCTGAGACGGGGCGGCGGGCCGGATCGTTTCCAGCAACGCGCGGACATTGTCCGGGATCGATTGCTTGTTGCCTGTGCGGCGATCCACCACCACATGCACGATGCGGGCGTTTGCGTAGCGGATCTCTCCCGAGGGATCCGTCACGTGATACGACAGCTGAAAGGAGGTCTGGCCGATCTCCGTACAACAAAGCGTGACCTGTAATGGGGTGCCGGCCCGGAGCGGACGGTCGAAATCCGCCTCGGCATGCACAACCGGCCAGCCATAGGGCGATGCATCGAGCAGCTTGTCCAAGCCCTGGCCTTGCTGTGTGAGAAAGGTTTCCAGCGCTTCCTGCGCCAGATTAAACACGCCGGGATAATACAAGAATCCGGTGGCATCCGTGTCGCGCAGTTTAAGTTGGGTAGGGTACAGGTACATGCAGACTATTGAACCTCCGGTGCGGCTGTTGTGCCGGGCGATGGGGCGGATTCGGCATCACTTTCGTGCGCCTCCATGTCGGCATGAATGCAGGCGAGGATTTCAGCTTCGGTGTAGAGGCGGCCCTCGCCAATACCGGGACAGGCACGGCACGTCGCCTTCCACGCCGCCTTTGAGCGCATGTTTTCAAACCAAAACGGATAAGTGCGGCATTGACTGGGCCGGGCGGTATAAATCGTGCAGCGCTGATCAAAAAAGATGCAGTCCCCATTCTTCTTTTCACGGAGCCGGTAACCCGATTCATACGGGTCCAGATAGTTCTCCACACAGGCCTCCGGCGAAAGGTCCAACGTATCCGCCAGGGTTAGCATTTCGGCTCGTGACATACGGACCAAGCCTGGCGCGCCGGTGCAGCAATTGCCGCAATCGGTGCAAGTGAAACGAATGCCGTCCGCGAAAAAGGTCGGAGTGGACTCACTGGCTCCCAAGCTTGGCCTCCAGTTCCTTCTTTCGGCGTCCGGTCAACGGATTGGGCTCGCCGCGCAGCATGGTTTGCACGGCCTCGATTTCGTCGCGCGACAAGCGGCAGCCGTCGAGTTGGTGGCGCTCAAACGATGCGTAGGCCAAGGGGGCTACCGTCCGCGCGATTTGGCCGAGGGCCTTGGCATATTGTTGAATTTCCCATTGGGCATGGGGATCGGCCCGCAGCCGGATGAAATGAAAGAGGTTGTGCAAATCCATTTGCCAATACCATTGCGTATACAAGGAGAGCGGCAGATTGATCCGGGCCAGTTCGCGGGCAATATCGTCTGCGACAAGCTCTTCGTAGCTGGCGTACAACGTCCCTTGATCGCGCTTCAATAGATCGATGACCTTCTGGCGCAATTCAGCCGGTACTTCGTCAACGGCCCGCCCTTGTTTGTTGTCGGCGCTTTGAAAAAGGACTTGCTCCGGGTCGGGCACGTAGCACTCATTTTCCATGACGCTGTAGCGCCCGGAAATCTCGTTCAATCGCGCGGTCCGGTGTCGGATCCACTGCCGCGCCACAAAGATCGGCATTTTACAATGGAACTCCATGACCACATGCTCAAATGGCGAGCTATGTTGATGTCGCATCAAGTAATCGATCAAACCCGCGTCCTCCCGAACGGTCTTGGTCCCTTCACCATAGGAGACCCGCGCCGTTTGGACGATACGTTGGTCGCTGCCCATATAGTCAACCAAGCGCACAAATCCATGGTCCAGGACCGGGATGGCTTGGTCCATCATCGTTTCGGCTTCGGGTACAATACAATGCGCCATTTCCTAATCCTCTCGCATCCTCGAAGGGCATACTGTGATCAATTCAATTAAAGCATCCAATCGTGAAATGATGGCATCCGCACCGGCCTCCACGAGGACCTCCGCCGGATATTCCGCCGACGCAATCCCCACCGTATGGGTCCCGGCCGCGCGGCCGGCTTGCATGTCGCCGGGCACATCACCGATCATAATGGCCTGTTCCGGCGCAACCTGCAAGGCGGCCAAGACGCGGTGAACGGGCTCGGGATGGGGTTTGGCTTGTTCGACATCCTGCAAGCCGACGATCACCTCGAACGCATCGAGTAAATCCATTGCACCGAGAATTTGTTGAGCGCCGTCGGACATGCGGGAGGTGGCAATGCCTAAACGTGCGCGGCCGAGGAAATGAGCAAGCATCGCGTGGAGGCCGGGCATCGGTTGCGACAATTCGCAGGCAATCGGTGCGAAAGCCTTTCGGTAGTCTGCGATCAACCGGGCCAGCTCCGTGTCGGAAAGTCCGTCCACCACTTGAGGAAACATGTCCCGCAACGGATGACCAATCAACCGGCGGATTTCGGCATCGGGTCGCGTCGGGTGCCCGGATTCCTGCAACGCGTGGTTGAAGGCGCGACAAATGGCAGCGGAGGCATCCACAAGGGTGCCGTCAAAATCGAATACCAGCGCCTGAATCCCGGTGAACACGGCTATTCGTCGTCCAATTCATAATCCGGCAATAATCCAACGCCATCAGTTGGCAGGTCGCGGGCACGGAAAACGGCCATGAGCGGTCGATGTAAGGACGCCTGTTGATTCAGGGGATGCCGCACGACCTGCGATTTCTGCGGCACAAATTCCGGCAGCATATGGGGGCTGGCCAGCAGGTAGTCGTAGCGATAGTAGGCGTCTTGGTCCCGGTCAACAAACGTCCAGGTCTCCCCAAACGAATCAGTCAAGCGCAGGTCATATAACGACGTGCGGCGCGAGGCGATCAGTTGTCGCATGGGAGCGGAACCCGGATGATCATTGAAACTACCAACAATCAGCAGGTTGAGTCGGTGCTCATTGTCCAGCGCATGACGAATATGATTGTGCAGTAAGCGAGCTTCGTTTCGGCGCATTTCAGTATGGCCGGAGGGATGGTACGCCTTCGACTTGAGTTGCACGACAAACAGGCGGAACGAATAGGCAGGATTGATGGCGATGTCCGCCTCGAGAAACCCTCGCTGTACCGGCAATGAGTCATCGCCAATCGAGTAACGATCGTCGGTATGCGCCCGTGTCGACGTCAACGGATACTGACTCAACAAAGCGACGTGGAGTGGCGCGTCCGTTTCGGCGATCTTGATAAAGGGGTAGCTCAGGCCACGTTCCGCAAGGGCCTCGCGAAAGGCGGTGAAGGTGTCGCCGCCCGCGATATCTTGCAGCGCGAGTATCTGTGGCTGGGTATCGGCCAGAATCGTTAAGACCGCTTCACGTTCCGATTCGGGTTTGAATTCGGTGGCTTGGCCATCCCCGCTGCGGTCCAAGTAGCCATAGCCGCCCAGATTGAAGGTCATCACGGAGAATTCATCAGCCGCCAATTCCGTGGTAGGGCCGACGGGGGGAGGCGGAACCGGCTCTTCCACTTGACGTCCGCAACCCAGCGGCAGGCTCAACGCGAGCGCCACTAGCCACGCCCGGCAGCGGCTGTATCTGCGGCCGGTGAGCGTGTCAGGAATAGCTCTTCTCAATTTTTTCCGCGACATCACGGTAGCTGATATCCACGCTGTAGATTTCTTTGAAGTATTTGGCGGCCCGTGGCTTGTCGTCCATGGCCTCGCAAATAATCCCCAGTTCGTAGAGAATGTCCTTCTTGGTGTCGTCCAATACCGCCATTTCCGAGGCGGCTTTTTCAAGTTGTTCGAGGGCAATGTCGTACTGCTCTTTTTCCTTGAAGCACATGGCCATGTAATATTGCGCCCGGTTTCGCTTTTGCGGATTCCGCTGCGCCTGCTGAAATTGCTGAATGGCTTCATTCAAGCGCCCGCCCTCATACAGCAGCACACCCAACTCGAAACGGAAGATCAAGTCGTTTGGATAGCGCTTGACGCGATCCTCGGCATCCTCCATCTGGAACGCCTGCTTCTCTTTCGCCTTCGCTTCCGCCCCGTCGGTGTCGCCCGCTTTCTTAAGTTCAGCAATTTCCAAGGCAAACTGCTTGATCTTCACCTGCGAAATCGCGCGATCGATTTGCGGGTCGGCTCCGCCACTCAGCTCCTGCGCATCAGCCAGGGTCTGCAACGCTTCTTCCATGCGTCCAGCCCGGCTATACAAATCAGCCAGCGCCCGACGATAATTGATATTGTTCGGTTCCTGCTCGATCTTCTTCAGGCTGTCCTCGATCAAGGAGTCGATGTCCTTGGAACTCTTGACGGCCTTGGCTTCCTGTTCCAAACGCGTGGCCTCGCCGGTATCCTTGATCATGTCGCGGTACGAGCCGGCTTCGCTCCAGCCGCCCTTGTTCATGGTGTCCAGCGCGCTGGCATCTTTAAAGGCCTTGAGAATGACGGGGTCGTTGGGCTTTAACGCCACCAGCAGCTCATATACATCACGGCCTTTATGGGTGAGGTTGTTGTCGAGGTATAGTTTGCCCAGTCGTTTGAGTAGTTCGATGTCTTTCGGATAGAATTCCCGTCCCACCTCCAGTGTCAAAAGCGCCGCCTCGGGCAGATCCGCAGCTAAAGCGGCCTCGGTGTAGAGGTTGATAAAGGTTTTGTTCAAGGGATCCGTGCACAGGAGCTTTTCGACGATCTTGATGGCTTTGGCCGGGTCCTTCTTGATGGCGCCTTTCGCGCTCAGCACACCGCCCAGACCGCCAATCGTCGAGATCACATGCGTCATGCTACCGCCATTCTTGGCCTTAAACTGCTTCACTTGCGCGGCGCGAAGAAGTTTGCGGGCAACCAGCAGGCGGGGTTCGAGATCGAGGACATTCATCAACATGTCCATGGCATACTTCGTATTGCCCCGTTCCATGGCCGCAAAACCCTTGTCATATAGATCACGAACCTTGCGTGACGCGTCTTCCAGTTTGATTTCCGCCATTTTAAACTTCTCCTTCCGTTCGCATACGACGCATGGTATGAAAATCACTATGTCGATGCAACTGCTTAATTTACGCGCCGAATCGCTTACGCACCCGGAAAAGCCCCCACCTGAAGGGCGTCCCCGGCGTTCGCCTATGCGGCGGGGCGGGGGACGGACGAGCGGATTCAATCGCTTGGTGATGTTGAGCCTTTGGTTGGTGCTAGGGGCCATGACCGCCACCGCGCAGGGGCCCTCCGTGCCCCCCCTGCCGCGGACGATGCAGATTGACGGGAATACCTATGTTTCGCTTCGCCATTTAGCCCGATTTTACGGTTTCCCGCGCGCCCGGCCGGTAGGGAACCAACTGCTCTTGGAGGATGCCTATATCCGGATCGAATTCGAGCTTAATAGTCGGCGTATTTGGGTCAATGGCATTGCCGTATGGATGCATCATCCGGTTACACAACATCGCCGCCACTGGCTTGTCGCCGAAGTGGATGCCCGAACTGTGCTCGACCCGATGCTCCGGCCCGGACCGCACGTGGCGTCGCTTGGCTATCAACGGATTGTGCTCGATCCCGGCCACGGCGGCTCCGACCCGGGTGGCCGCGGGGTGCAAGGCAGCCTCGAGAAGGAATTAGCCCTCGATCTATCGCATCGGGTAGCCGACTATTTGCGTATGGCGAATAACGAAGTGTTCCTGACCCGAACCGATGACCAGACGCTCTCGCTGTCTAACCGGATGGAACTCGCCCGGTCCTGGCAGGCCGACCTCTTCGTTAGTTTGCACTTCAATACGGCGGCCAATCCCGCTGCACGCGGGTCGGAAACATTTCTGCTGGCCGCCGGCGGCCAGCCCGGCACGCAATCGTCCACGGCGGATTCGTTTCCCCCGGCGACACCTGCCAATCGGTTTGATGGCGCCAATCAGTGCCTCGCCTATTTGGTGCAACAGCACCTGATCACACATACCCAAAATCAAGATCGCGGCGTTCGCCGATCCCGCTTCTTTGTCCTGCGCGAAGCCACGTTTCCCTCCATCCTCGTGGAGGGGGGCTTTTTGACGAACCCAGAGGAAGAGGCGAAAGTGTTGGATCACGAATACATGGAACGAATGGCCTACGGCATTGCCCAAGGCATCCTGGCGTATCAAAGCTTGGTCTTACGCGCGCAACTGGAGCATTAACCGATGAACGATTCGAATCACGACGACCTGCAAAAGCAATTCATGGATTTGCTGAACAAGACACAAGCGGCGTTTATGCACGATGCCGCAGCCTTTACGTCGCCTGATCCGGGGGAGGGGAGCGAGGATACCGAATCCGAAGAACGCGCGGCGTGGCTGGACCAGATCCGGCAATTCACCCTGAAACCGCGCGATATCCGCGATCACTTGGATCGCTATGTGGTGAAGCAGGAAGAAGCCAAGAAGGTCTTGGCCGTCAGTGTCTGCGATCATTTCAATCACGTGCGACGCTGTATTGAGCAGCCCGAACTGTTGCAACAGGATTACGCCAAGCCCAACATCATCCTGCTGGGGCCCACAGGGGTGGGCAAAACGTATTTGATGCGGTGTATCGCCCGCTTAATTGGTGTTCCTTTCGTGAAAGCCGACGCGACCAAATTCTCAGAGACGGGCTACGTCGGCAATGATGTCGAGGATATCGTGCGTGATCTTGTAAAAGCAGCGAACGGCGATACGGAACTGGCCCAGTACGGCATTATTTACATCGACGAAATTGATAAGATTGCCGCCCAATCCTCCTCCGGTGGACGCGATGTGTCCGGCCGCGGCGTACAAATTAATCTCTTGAAGCTGATGGAGGAGACCGAGGTCAACCTGCACAGTCAAACCGACTTGATCGGCCAAATGCAGGCCATCATGGAAATGCAGCGGGGCGGTGGTAAATCGCAAAAGCGGACCATTAATACCCGGCACATGCTGTTTATTGTCAGCGGTGCCTTTGACAAATTGGCCGACATTGTCCAAGCCCGTGTGGAGCGTTCGCGGATCGGCTTCAGCCATGTTGGGGCGACCGCTGCGGCGCCGGACCGGGACAGCGATTACCTGAAACAGGTGGAGACAACCGATTTCATTCAATTTGGCTTTGAACCCGAGTTTATCGGGCGCCTACCCATCCGCGTGGTATGTGACCCGCTGCGCGCGGATGATTTGGAACAGGTGCTGGTGAAGTCGGAAGGGAGCGTGCTACTGCAGTTCCGCCGTGATTTCGAGGGATACAACATTCAACTGAACACGACCGCAGAGGCTATTCGCGAAATTGCCCGCCGCGCCGAACTCGAAAAGACCGGCGCGCGCGGACTCATGACCGTTTTGGAACGGTTGCTGCGCGATTTCAAGTACGAGTTGCCCTCCACCCCCATCCGCACGATTGAACTGAACGCCGCCGTGTTGGCCGATCCGCAAGCGGCATTGCGGCAGTTAATGGAGCAGCATGCGGACGATATCGATACGGTGCTCAAAGGGGAGGTGCACGGGTTTGCGGAGCGGTTTAATCAGGATCACGGTCTGCAATTGGTCTTTGAGGAAGACGCTGTCGAGGCCTTGGTCGCCAAAAGCCGCGCCACTGAAAAGACTGTACGAACCATGTGCGAAGAGACCTTCCGGAATTTCGAGTACGGGTTGAATCTGATTAAGCGGAATACCGGCCAGGATCACTTCATCATCAACGCCGAGGTCATCAAGGAACCGGATCGAACCTTGTCGCAATGGGTGGTGGAAAGCCATCGCAAAGGCGCTTGATGGGTTCTTGATCGGAACCTGCCCTGCCTGTCGCCCTCCGGCTTCGCGCTCCCCCCCGGGAACGCCGAGCCCCAGCTCGGCTCCCCCACGCGTACTCGTCTACTCGTACTCGACCGCGCCCAGCGTGCGCGGCTACAGGTTGACTCCTGAGTTCCACATTGGGACACCCGAGGCGAAATCGTAATCGAAGTCCCGGCTCATGTTAATTCCCATTTCTGCATCGGATTAACCTGGATTAGAGTT
>SKLK01000063.1 GCA_007123265.1 Kiritimatiellia bacterium | reverse complement strand
CCAACTCGACCGGTTTGGGCGGCGGTACGTTGATGCTGATTTGGTCCCCGGTATGGACGACCTGCGCCGGCTTCGCGGATTGTCCGTTCACGAGCACATGGCCCGCTTTTATCCATTGCTGAATGCGCGAGCGCGAGACGTCCGGCTGTCGGCTACGCAGCCATTCATCCAGCCGGGCACCGGCCTCTGCTTCACTGACCGGGTGAATTTCCATGGGGATGGTAGTGACGTGTGGGGGGAAGCGCAAACCAGAGAAACGCGCCAACCAGTATCATCAACAGGCTGACTTCCTGGGCGACATTGAGCGTGAAGCCGGGCAACCGCGCATCGCCCCGCAGGAATTCCATGACAAACCGGAACGCGGGATAGGCCATCAAGTAGACGGCCAAGGTCCGCCCCTCACGATGCTTGCTGGTAATCACTTTTAACAGGACCACGTATAGCACCAAATTGAAGGTCGCCTCGACCAGTGGCACCGGATGGCGTTTGATGCCATTGAGCGGTACCGCCCACCACGATTGGCTGGAGGCACCGTAACAGCAGCCGTTGAGTAGGCAACCGATGCGACCGATCCCATGGCCGAGGGGCACCGCGCTAATTGCGTAATCCGCGAGCATCCATAGCGGGATCCGCCGCAACTTCGCTAGTAGCAGAACGGCGAGAGCGGCGCCGACCAAGCCACCGTAAAAGATCAACCCGCCTTGGGCCAAGCGGAACATCGAAAGCGGGGCATCGATGAAGTCGGAGAGGTTGGCGATGATGTAGGCCAGCCGACCGCCGACGATGCTGGAGAGCATGACCCAAAAGCACATCTCCACACCGAATCCGGCGGGAAACCGTTGGCGCTTGCCCAGCCACGTCCAATGCAAGGTGGCGGCGATGAAGCCTGCCACGTAGAGGGCCCCGTACCAATGTATGGTCAGTGATCCCCACTGGAACATGATCGGCTGCATACGCGCTATTTGTCCTCCTCGGCGGACGCGGGTTGGCGCGGCTCGTTCCACGCCTTAATGCACATCTCGACCGGCACGGAATAGCGTTCGTTGCAAAAGTGGCAGCGAATGTGGACGGGCTCCTTTTTGGCGACGATATCAACGCGATCGGCATAAGGCAGGCTGCGTAGGGCGGGGCCCATTTTATCCGCACCGCAGGAACAGCGAAAACGCGGTTTCGAGGCCGTGGCCATGGTCCAGGCCGGGTCGGTGTCCAAGGGCGCCACGAGTGATCGCAAGAGCGCCTCCAGTCCCTCGGCGCTTTCCTCCGTACGGGTCATCCACTCTCGTACTTCGGGAACATTCAGGCGGTCGCGTACGATTTGAAACTGTTCCAGGTCGCACTGGGGCAGTGCGTGTAATAGAAGCCCGCGCGCGATCCGGACCGGCTGCTGCGGATCATCGGTCAGGGCCAATACCGCCGTGCCACTGGACTCGACCTGATCGCTCATGCAGAGAAAAGCGGCGAGATCGTCCATCACATCCATAAAGCACGCTTCCACCGTGCCGGAGGCGAGGACCCGGCCGCCCCGGCTACGGACCACGCGCACGTCCCCGCGATCGCCGAACAGCGCGTCCACGGTCCCGCCTTCACCAAACTGAGGCGGATTGATGAGTCCGCGGATGGTGCCATCCGCCCCCGCATCTACAAGAATCGCTTGCAGGCTGCCGCCATAGGTCCAGCGAATATTGATCCGCTCCTCGCCGCCGCCCGAAGCCGCCGCGAGCAAGCCGGCGGTCAAGGCGCGAACCAGAAGATGCGTGGCCACCGGATCACACTGGTGCCGTCCAACAATGTGATTGGCGAGGTCGGTGGTGATGGCATATTGAAACGCGATGTTGAGGTCGGTAAAGCGCCCTTTGTAAACGATGTCCATCAGCCTGAATCCCTTTGTCCATGAAGTAATTGATGGGCGTGAACCGTCGCGGCCTCACCCAAAGCGGCTAAATGATAACCTCCTTCCAGCACGGACACAAGCCGCTGTCCGCAATAGGTCGCGGCCCATTGCATGACCATGTCCGTGAGCGGCGCGATGTCGTCGGTCGTCACCCTGAACTGGCCGATGGGGTCCTGGGCTAAAATGTCAAAGCCCGCGGATAACAGGATCAGTTCCGGTTTAAAATCCGCCAGCCGGGGCTCCAGCCGGTGTCTTAATGCCTCGATCAGGGTGGCGCCATCGGTGCCGGCTGGAAGGGCGATATTCAGTGTCGTGCCGAGGCCTTCACCGGCACCGGTTTCGTGTTCCTCGCCAGTGAACGGATATAAAGGGGCTTGGTGGGTGCTGCAATAGAACACCTGCGCGTCCTCGTAAAACAGGTCCTGGGTCCCGTTGCCATGGTGCACGTCCCAATCGATAATCAAAATACGTTTTAGTCCATGGGCGTGTTGGGCATAGCGCGCGCCCAGGGCGACATGGTTGAATAGACAAAACCCCATGCCGCGACGGGCGGTGGCATGGTGGCCCGGGGGGCGGATAGCGCAAAACGCATTACGCGCCTCCCCGCCGCAAACGGCGTCCACGGCACGAAACACCGCGCCGGTCGCGTATTGTGCCACCTCAAACGAGCGATAGGAGACCTGGGTGTCGCCGGTACTAATCACCGCCACGCCCGACTGGATCTCGTGCCGGACTTGTTCGATATAGGCCGGGTCATGGCACCAGGCCAATTGCGCTTCCGTAGCGATGCGCGGCGTCAGACCAAGCATTAAGTCGCGGAGTCCGGTTTGATGCAGGGCCTGCACCACGGCATCGATCCGGGCGGGCGACTCGGGGTGTTGCCAGCCGGGATCGTGCTGCTTGAAAAGGGGATCGGTGATGAACGCGGTCGGCATGGGCAGAGGGCGTCGCAGGTCCTACTCGGAAACCTTCGGTAGGACGGGTTGGGAAAAGGAGCCAAGGACTTCGCCATTGCGCCCGATAGCGCGCACCACGCGGGAGGCGGGTTCCAATTGCACCTCGAATACATGCGGCACTGCGGCGCTGGTGCGGAGGTAGGGGCGCTCCTCGGGAGTCGCCGGGGCAGCGGTGTACGTCCCCCACAACCCATCGCCCACGTAGGTGATACCATCCACGGCCCGCTCACCGCCCCGCAACGGATGGGTAATTTTCAGGGCCGGATCGTGGTGCTCGAAAGCCAGGCGCACCGGGGACGCCTCAAACAAGGGAACCCAGTGTTCGCGAATCGCAGCGCTGATGAGGGCGTCGAAGGGGTGGACCGAGGGATAGGCAGGCATGTGATAGAATGGAAACACATGGGGAATCTGTTTTCGCGCTTGCAGTACCTCGCGGAGCCACGTTGCTTGCGCGCCGTCGACCGGATTAAGATGCATCGAATCGAGCAGGATCAGGCTGAGGTACTCACCGAAATCGAGCACCCCGTAGCCAGGATGTCCGGGAAAGGCGAAAAGATTGAGGAAGTAGGGCGCCGCCGCTTCGCGCCAACGACGGGACGATTCGAAATCCGGACGTTCCAGCAAGGTGTGCCCTTGTACCTCCGGATAGCCCACCGCAGCTATAATCGGAATCATCCGTCCGTCCGGGGCCCGCAAGTGATCATAGAAGGACGCCAACAAGGCGTGCCAGCGATAGGCGTTGTGCGGCTCGCCACCGGCGTAGGCCAAGCCTCCGCCCAGCACGACAAACGCCGGATCCCGTGCCCCGACCATTCGGTTCATGGCGTTCATCCAGTGGATCTCATGGTACACATCGCCGCCGCTGACAAACCGGAGCGAGGGATCCAATCGTTTGGGCAAGGTCTTGAAGCGATAGACCTCTTCGCCATCGATGAAGCGAAATTCATAGGTTTGGTTGGGGGTCAACCCCGTCAACTCTACGCTGTGCACCCAGCGGGAGGTATGCGGAAAGGGGACTCGTGCGCCATGCCCGTTTTTCCAGAGGGAACGCCCATGGGTGCGGTACAGCAGCGACGAGGGGTCCAGCTCATCGTCTGAATGCCAATGGATCGTCATGGTGGTGGTGGGATCGGATTTCCACGTCAAATACACCGCCGGCGGGTACGTTGCCCGGCCGTCCCGGCGGATGTAGAGCGGGCGATTCATGCCGTCTTCCCATTGATGATCAATCAACAGCTTGAATTCGTGGTAGCCGGGCTCAAGCCCCATATCGCGGAAGTTGATTTTCCAGCGATCGTCGACGCGGCGCATACGGTGAGCGCTGGCCCATTGGTCGCCGGAATGCCGCAACTCGATGCGACCGGCGTCGACCCCGCTCAATACCAGCCCGATGACCGGTTCCCGGCCAATCAGTTCGCGTTCGCCCAGTGTGATCTCGTGCCACTCCGCTTGCGCACAAAAGGTCATGAGCAGCCAGAGCCCAATCCAGCCAATTGGCCATCCGAAACGGCGGTGTATTGGTCTATTGGTCATACGCTATCCACAGGTTTCGTCCAGCCACTGACGGCTAAAACAAGGTGTAAATGAAAGGCGCGGCTGATTGACCCGCAAAAATAAGGCCGCTCAACAGCAACAACATCAGAATAATCGGAATGATCCACCAAGCCTTGTTATGCCAGGCGAACAAGCCAAATTCTTTGAGTAGACGACCTAAATGACGAAAAAATCTCATCGTGCCCGCACTTTGTTAGCATCGGGTTCGAGTATGCCTATGCCGTAAGCGTTAATCCAGCCCGAATTCTTCCCGCCAATCCCCTTGTTCCTGCCAGGCGGGCTGCTCGGTCTTGGCCAGAATATACGATCCCAGCACCAAATAATCCATTTCGGTGCGCATAAAACAACGGTACGCATCTTCGGGCGTACAAATAATCGGTTCCCCCCGAACATTGAAGGAGGTGTTGATGACGATCCCTTCACCGGTGCGCGCCTCAAAGGCCTTCAGGATGGCATAGTAGGCGGGATTAACGTCGGCATGCACGGTTTGTACCCGGGCCGAAAAATCGACATGGGTGATGGCGGGAACCGTTGAGCGGACTTGGTGAATGCGTGCGCGTAAGTCGGTAGCGGCCTCGGGGGTGGTGCAGCGGTCGGGCCGGACGGATGCGACCAGCAACATGTACGGGGAGGGGCGGTCCAGCTCAAAGTAGTCGGCCACCCGCTCCTCCAGGCAGGAGGGGGCAAACGGGCGGAACGATTCGCGGTACTTGATCTTCAAATTCATCAACGACTGCATCTTGGGCGAGCGCGCATCACCGATGATGGATCGATTCCCCAGGGCCCGCGGGCCGAACTCCATGCGTCCATGACACAGGCCAATTACGTGCTGTTCATCAATTAGGCGGGCAATGGTTTCGGCCCATTCCGTCGAGGTATGGTGTGTGGCCGGATAACCGCGCGCGTGTAGAAAGGATTCGATATCGGCATCGTTGAAGGCCGGTCCGAGATACGCCCCCTGCATATGGTCCTGGCCCGTCGGTGCCGCTGGTCGTGCGCCTTCATGCACCTGGTGCCAGACGCAAAGCGCGGCCCCCAAGGCCCCCCCCGCGTCGCCCGCTGCAGGTTGGATCCAAATATCATCGAACGGGCCTTCGCGCAAAAGGCGACCGTTACTGACGCAATTCAAGGCCACGCCGCCCGCCAGGCACAAGTTCGATTCGCCGGTGACCGCATGGACATGCCGCGCCATCCGCAGTACGACCGACTCGGTCACCTCTTGAATCGATCGCGCCAAGTCCATTTCGCGTTGGGTCAACTCCGACTCCGCCGGTCGGGGCGGTCCATCGAACAATGCGTCGAACCGCTCATTGGTCATCGTCAACTCATTCAGGTACCCGAAATAGTCCATATTCAACGCGAACGAGCCATCCTCTTTCACGTCGATCAAATGCTCGTAAATCGTGTCGACGTAGCGTGGCGTGCCGTAGGGAGCCAGCCCCATCAGTTTGTATTCGCCGGAGTTCACCTTGAATCCGCAATAGTAGGTAAACGCGGAGTAGAGCAGGCCCAGCGAATGGGGAAAGTGCAATTCCTGTAATAGGTTTAACCGGTGGTCGACCCCGTGCCCAAACGTCGTCGTCGCCCATTCGCCCACGCCGTCCAACGTCAATATCGCCGCCCGCTCGAAAGGTGAGGGGAAGAAGGCGCTGGCCGCGTGGGATTCGTGGTGCGCTGTGAAATAGAGCGGGATTTCGTGCCGGGCTCCGCAGGCTTCGAGTGCCCGCTCCACATCCATGGGGATCCACAACTTTTGTTTCAGCCATAGGGGCATAGCCATCACGAACGAGCGCCAGCCTTGCGGGGCCACAGCAAAGTGTGTTTGCAGAATGCGATGGAACTTGGTCAGCGGCTTCTCGTAGAAGGCCACCGCGTCCAGTGCCTCGGCGGATAGGCCCGCTTCCGCCAAGCAGTAACGAATGGCGTGGATGGGGAAGCCGGCATCATGCTTAATCCGCGTAAAGCGCTCTTCTTGGGCCGCGGCCACAATCCGGCCATCGTGCAGCAGTGCGGCAGCCGAGTCATGGTAATAGGCGCTAATCCCCAGAATATACATGGTCAATACTGTCGCTTGTACGGTTCACTAATGGGAGGGCGTGTAATGGGCCGCCAGCATGAGGGAGCGACGGCCGGGAAACGCCGGTTCAAGGGATCGCGTCCGCGCAGGTAGAGGATCACACGCGCCGGCACAAAGCATAGCAGATAGAATGGGATCAGTAGCACATGCGTCAACGCCTGACCGACCCACACCGCAAAGCGTTGCAGAAAGGCTTCTTTGCGGCCATAGACCAAGGGCGCCAGTACCGCCAGCAGGACGAAGATCAGCGCCAACGCGCCGATGAAATAAGTGATCCAACGTTTATCCAGCCAGTAGAAGAATCCGGCGATAACGCCCATGACGGTTAACTGTATGGCTACGCGCACCCAAAGCGGGCGATGAGACGGGGGGGGCGCGGGTTGGTCCCAGGGCCACACGGTCTGCCTGACGGAGCAGGCGGCTGACCGCGGTTGTGCCGCTGGTTCAGGGACGGGTTCCGATGGCGATGAACGATGCATGATGCGTGAGGTATAGAGGCTTCTGCAGCAGGCGTCAATCGGTTCGCGGGAAAAAATCACCCAGCCGCGCCGCCCGGCCTTCAGCCGAGGGGGGCCGTCGACGGTGATGGGACGTGCGCCCTTCGATCCGGTCCAGAAACTCGCCGCAGGAGAGGGTGTCCGCGCCCGCCGCCGCCACCGTTTCCCGCTCCGCGCGATCGGATGAAACGACGAGGATCCGGGCCGACTCAGGATTCGCGTAGACCAGGCGTTCAATCACCGAATCGGCTGTTAAATGGCCGGGCGCATAGAGCACTTCAACGGTCGAGGGGATTTCATCGTTGCCTAACTTGGTCGCGCGTCCATCGAAGACAATCGTGATTCGGTCCGCCCAGTCGCTTGCCCCTTGCTCCACTTTGCGGATCAACAGATGTCGTTCTACGGCGAGGTTGCGCCCGCTTAATTTTGACAATGCCCGAGCGCGATAGAGCAAGCTGTAGCCATCGATTAGCAACCAATCCGTCTGTTGGGCAGTCATGCGCGTTCCCGGCCGATCTTAGCTATCCGCGTATCAGCTCGGGCGGGCGGGGCCGGTCGACTCCCGTTCCAGCAAGGCGACGGGCAGGGTTTCGTGGCAGGACGATATTTCGCCCTTGAACAGGGCCAGTACCCGCTTGAACGAGCGGCGACCGACCTCGTAAAGGTCGTGTTGGATCGTAGTCAAAGAGGGGGATGTGAATGATGCTGACGGGATATCATCCACTCCCATCACCGACACATCGTGTGGCACACGTAATCCGCGACTGTGCAAATAGCTGATCGCGCCCATCGCCATGCGGTCGTTTGCGGCCATAATCGCGGTCAGCTTGGGGTGTTTTTCCATCAAGCGCCGGGCACTTTCGAAGCCGCCTTCCTGGTTCCATTGATCGCCGCCATTTTCCCAGGGCAGGTCGCTTTCAATCAGCCCGCTTTGGCGGCAATGCGCGATAAACGTGTCGCGGAAGTCCAAGCCCGTGTAGGTGTTCACGCCGGCAATGACGCCGATACGCTTGTGTCCCAGTCCGACCAAATGATCTGCGGCCGTTTTTGCCGACCCCTTATAGTCGATCGCGATGTAATTGAGACGACTGGTCGGGTAGTAATGGTTCACGAGGATGAACGGCAGGTTGTATTCCTCGACGGCCCGCAAATAGCTTTCATTGATGGAGGAAGCGATAAAGAGCATGCCATCCGCGCGGCGCGAACGAATGATGTTGATGTATTCCTGGTTTTGCGCGAATCGGTCCGTGGCCACGTCCAACAACAGCTTGTAGTCAATCTCCGAGGCTTCCGCGTGAATACCGCTAAGGATCTCGCCGAAATAGACGTCCGAAAACACATTTTTCAGGTTCGGCACCACCACGCTCATGATGCTGCTGGATTTTGATGCCAGACCCCGGGCTTGTTGATTGGGTTGATACGAATGGCGCCGGACGGCGGCTTGCACCTTTTCCCGTGTCTTATCGCTGATCCGCGGGTTCCCGTTCAAGACGAGGGAAACCGTGCTTAGCGATACACCACACTCGCGGGCGATATCTTTGATCGTCGTGCGTTCTGAGCTCATATCTACTTCTCCTAACGCTAATAAAAGGCTAATCATTGCGCTTTGTACAGTTTATTCACGCGTTTTACTCACCTGGTTAGGGACAGAGAAGTTGTGTCCTATTCTTTGTCGACAAAGCTCACGATTAAGGTCGCGACAAAGAGTGTGCGTTAGAGCAACTGTGGCACGGCATTCCTGCCTGACCTGTGAGCGGCGTTTGGCTCTTATGGTGTGCGTTGGCCAAAAGGGTCCCGTGCGCCTTGCGCTTCGACCCCTTTTTCCCACCCCACTGCATCCCAACTCGGGAGGGCGAGCGTCCCCGCGAGCCGTCCGATTTCCTGTGTCACGGCTCGACAGAGTCTCGCCCTCCCCAATGCAGTTCCGGCTTCAGCCCGCAGGAATTGCCTTAGCTTCTGCATCTTCTGCGTATTCTG
>SKLK01000103.1 GCA_007123265.1 Kiritimatiellia bacterium | reverse complement strand
TCGAGAACGGGCAAGGGACGTTCCAGCACATACGCGGTATCCGAGGTCGACTCCCCGCGCCAGTTAAGCAGGAATCCAATCCCCAACAATACGACCAGGACCGCAACGCCAATCGCCAGCCCACGTTTCGCGCGGTCCCCTTTGAGCGCCGTTGTCCAGCGCTGCCAATCTGGCCGGGGCAGGTTGCGTAGGCGGGCGACGAGCGATTGCAGACCGGCCCGGACACGGTCCCACGGAATCGACGGGAGACTGGGCCATTGGAAGGACGCCCGTTTCGATGCCCCCCCACGTCCCTGATCGGACGGCTCGTCCTCCGGCAGCAATGAGGCCCGCTGCCGGGGCATATGATTTTCCATATACTCCTCGATCATCGGTTCGGGATCGAGGCCCAGAAAATCGGCATAAATGCGGATAAAGCCTTTGGCATAGGCCGGCGCAGCCATGGAACTGAAATCATCCTGTTCCAACGCCTCAATATGCTGGATCTTAATGCGCGTTCCTCTGGCGGCTTCGGAGGCGGTCAACTTCTTCCGTAAGCGCGCCTCTTTTAACGTTGTACCCAGTGTTTCCATACGCGTTCCCCGACTTCGGCTTATCCGTCCACTCGTTCCGGTTCTTCCGCATCATGCTGCGGGATTTCCCCGTCCAAATCGATCAGAATCTCACGCGGATCCGACCCTTGCGGCGGCCCAATCACCCCGCGCTCCTCCAACTGGTCCATCAAGCGGGCCGCCCGGGTATAGCCAATGCGTAAGCGACGTTGCAAGGATGAGGTGGACGCCCGACGGGTCTGGCGAATGACTTCGATCGCGGCCTCCATCATTTCGTCGTCCTCTTCCGTGTCGGGCAAATTTACGGCCTTGCTTTCAATCTTCTCCTTAATCGCCCCTTCGTAGCGTGGCCCGCTTTGGTCCTTGATGAACTCTACGATAGACCGGATTTCCTCGTCCGACGTCATTGTGCCTTGGGCGCGGATCAATTTAGAGCTACCGGGCGGCAGAAACAACATATCGCCTTTACCCAACAGTTTGTCTGCGCCGCTGGCATCTAAAATGGTACGGCTATCATTCTTCTGCGCCACCTGAAAGGCGATACGGGCAGGGAAGTTCGCCTTGATGGTGCCGGTGATGACATTCACGGAGGGCCGCTGGGTAGCCAAAATCATGTGAATCCCGACGGCACGTGATAGCTGCGCCAGCCGGGCGATGGAATTTTCGATCTCCGCCTGTGCCACCAGCATCAAATCGGCCAGTTCGTCCACGATAATCACGATATAAGGAACCTTATCAGGAATCGCAGGTTCCGGCTCGCCTTCCTCCTCCCCTGCGTCAAACAAATCCGGCTGCTTAATGATCGGTCGGCTGTTGAAGGCTTTGATGTTGCGGACACCGACTTTGGCGAATAGCTTGTACCGCTTTTCCATCTCATTGATCGCCCAACGCAGGCCCAAGCTGACTTTTTTAGGATCGGTGATGACCGGGACGACGAGATGCGGTAGCCCTTCGTAACCGGAAAACTCCACAATTTTCGGGTCAATCAACATCAAGCGCATGTCCTCCGGCTTCCGCGACATCAACAGACCCGCGAGAATGGAGTTCATGCAAACGGTCTTACCGGCGCCGGTGGCACCGGCAATCAACATATGCGGCATATCGGCCAGATCGGCCACCAACACGTGGCCCCCGACATCCTTGCCCAAGGCCAACGGCAAGGCACATTTGTCACTTCGCCAGGGCGCGCTTTCCATGATCTCGCGCATGAACACCATGGTAGACTTGGTATTCGGTACCTCAATCCCGACCACGCCTTTACCCGGGATCGGGGCCTGCACCCGCACACTCTCAGCCTTCATGACCAAGGCAATGTTGTTGCTCAGGCCAACAATCCGCTCAAGCCGGACACCGGCGGCCGGCAGGAGTTCGAAACGCGTCACCACTGGGCCACGCTCGACATTGGTAACGGTCGCTTCAATCCCGAATTCCCGCAGGGTTTCCTCCAATATCGTGGACGCGGCGAGGTGGTCGTCTGAATATTCAATACCTTGCTCTTGCTTCAACGGCGTCAGCAAGTCAAGCGGGGGCAACCGATACGCGTTTGGGTCAGTCGTAACGGCGGCTTCCACAACGGGTTCAGGCGCGGGCTCTGGCTTAGGCGCAGCTTTGGGCGGCGGTTTCACGGGCTTCGGCGGGGGCTCAGGCTTTGGCTCCGGCTCAGGTTCAGGTTTCGGCACAGGCGCCGGTGTCTTATCGGCTTTGGCCAAGGCCGCTTCGCGTTTTTTCATCGCGGCTTCAAGACGGCGACGACGTTGGTCCAGCAGCGATTCATCCGCATCAAATTGAGTTTCGCGCGTCTTGCGCTCGGCCCAAGCCGTTTTGAGCTTAAGTAGCCCGACATTCAGCCAGCCCCACGCCGTGCGGGTCAATTCCCACGGATGCACTTCCAATACAATCGACAAGCCGGTCAAGATGACGGCGATAGCCAGGATACTGGTCCCCACGGTTCCCAGCAATTGGACCATGAAACTGGTGCCCAGCAGGTAGCCAATCATGCCGCCGCGATTCGTCACGCCCAAGCGTTCAATCACGTTCTCCCATGCCTGCTCTTGAATCTGTGTCAATACGGCGAGCGCCACAAAGATAATGAAGATCCACGTCAGCCGGGTCCACACCACGCCCTGGCGCTTGACGAGCAGGACCACGCCCAGCCCGGCGACCACGACGGGAAACAGGTAGCCGGTTACACCGAACAGCTTAAACAGCACAAACGAAAACCAGGCGCCGACCGGCCCCACATAGTTGCGTGCCGGATCGTTGGCGGGCTGGCTTAGCCAGGAGATGTCCTCGGGCACAAAGGAGAGCACACTAAGGAAAACCAACACGCAAACGGCCAGGAGCAAGATGCCCCAAGCCTCGCGCCAACCGGTACGCTGTATTTCTTTCTTTGCCACACACAAACTCTATCAAGTTGGACCGCGTCGGCGCAAGCGAGCACATTACCCCACCCCGCCGGCGCTCCTCCCCTTACAACAACTCGCCCGACCGCGGATTCGGAGGACGACCAAACTTTTGATACGTGCGATCGGTAACCACGCGGCCTTGGGGTGTACGCTTTACGTATCCTTCCTGGATCAAATAGGGTTCGTACACTTCTTCAATGGTGCTGGCCTCTTCCCCAACGGAAACCGCGAGAGAGTTAAGACCCACGGGGCCGCCGGAGAATTTGTCCAGAATCGTGGACAGGATTCGCTTATCCATTTCGTCCAACCCATCTTGATCAATTTCCAGCATGGAGAGGGCCCGGTCGGCCACGTCTTCATCAATCTTGTTATCGGCCCGGACCTGCGCGTAGTCGCGCACCCAACGCAGCAGATTATTTGCAATCCGGGGGGTTCCCCGCGCCCGCGTGCCAATTTCCGCCGCACCCGCCTCGCTGATATCTACATTGAGAATGCGTGCAGATCGCTGAATGATCGTCTGCAGTTCCTCGCCTGTGTAGTAATCCAAGCGATTGGAAAGTCCGAACCGGGAACGTAGCGGCGCCGTCAACAAGCCGCTGCGGGTCGTGGCGCCGATCAGGGTAAATGGTTGCAAATTGAGCCGGACGGAGCGCGCGTTGGGGCCCTGATCAATCATAATGTCGATGACGAAATCTTCCATGGCGGAGTAGAGGTACTCTTCGACTGATCGTTGCATGCGATGGATTTCATCAATGAACAGGATATCGCCACGTTCCATATTGGTTAGCAACCCGGCCAGGTCTCCGGGTTTATCGATCACTGGGCCGGACGTGACCTTGATGGTCACCCCCATGGCCTGGGCGAGAATATGGGCCAAGGTGGTCTTACCGAGACCGGGCGGGCCGGACAGCAACACATGGTCCAAGACATCCTGACGTCCTTTGGCCGCTTCAACAAATAGTGACAGGCGTTCCTTCACCTTTTCCTGGCCAATATAATCGTCAAAACGAATCGGGCGCAGGGATATCTCGAAATCGGTATCCGCTTGATTCAAGGTTTCCGGGGTAAACGGTTCGGTCATAATTCAGTGCTCCAGGAAGATCTCCCCATTAGCCGCGCGACCCGGTCAATACGCGCCGGACAATTTCCTCCACATGCAGATCGCCGACGTCCTGACGCAATAGTTGGTGCACCATTTTTTGGGCCTCGGCCTGTTTGTACCCCAACTGAATCAACGCCAAGACGCTGTCGCGGGCCCGGAGATCGTCCGGGTGGGTTTCGTCTGCACCGGCCACCGCCTCCAAGCTGTCGCCGGCTGACAGCTTGTCACGCAATTCAATCACCATGCGCTCGGCGGTTTTGCGGCCGATCCCGGATATGGAATTGAGCCGCTTCACGTCGTTTTCGACCACGGCGGCCTTCAGCTCCCGAACGGACATACCGCTCAAGGCGGTCAGCGCAATCTTGGGTCCAATGCCGCTGATACCAAGCAACCACTCGAACATGCGTTGTTCAGCGGCGGTCATGAACCCATAGAGAATCTGGGCATCCTCCCGTACATAATGGTAGGTCAAGATTCGACAGGTTGCGTTCAAGCCGCCGAGGCGGTCGTAACTGGAGAGCGGAATGAACACTTCATAGCCGATCCCGCCCACATTCAGGACGATGCGGGTGGGTTGTTTTTCGACCAAAGTTCCTTCCAAAAATGCGATCATGCTAGTGCCTTCGTTTTCTACGAATCGATGCGGGCCTCCAACCACTCCCGCATCGCTGCCCGGCTGGTGCGGCCGCTAAAACCGCTCACTACTTGGCCGTTCCGAAACAGATACACGTGCGGGATAGCACGCACCTGAAAACGATCCCGCAGGTCGGGATGCTCATCAATATTAATCTTCACAAATTTTGCCCGATCGGAAAATTCGGCGGCCAGCGCATCGAGGTCCGGCAACATCGCCCGGCACGGACCACACCAAGGGGCCCAAAAATCCGCCACCACCCATTCCTCTGACTGCTCCACTTCTTCGGCAAATGTGGCGGAGGTGACCTCAATCAAGTGGGGTGTATCAGCAATCGTTCGTCGCTGCGGGCTGGCGAGATAGATTAGTGCCAAGCCCAACAACAGGTACGGGACCCATTTCCCAAATTTAGTCAAAGGTGGTTTCATGCTGTCTATCTCCATCCGCTCACTAATAGACCGGCTCCAAATGATCGCCCCGTTCCGCCTGGCCGTCCACTAATTGCGCATAGGCCGCCCGGGGCAGCACCCGGCGCACCTCCAGCAAGCCGATCGCGCGGCCGGGAACCTGTTCGATGCGCTCGCCGGTTACGGGATCGGTAATCGTACGTCCCTGCGCACGTACGGTAAAGCGTTGTCCGACCTTCAGCCCCACATTTTCGCCCCCATTAATGACGATTTCCGTGCCGCCTTCCGCCACACGCGGCTGCCAGCGCTCGCGGGGAAGCTCGGCAAGAATTTGCTTCACGGCCTGTTCCGTCGCTTGTTGGGTGGCACGGCCCAGCGGCGTACGGAAATAGGCGTCTCCGGCAAAGGGGATGCCAGTATAGTCTATGTCCCCGCCCAATCGCCCGGCCGACACGGCCCCTTGACTCCGCACGGCCGTCACCATCTGCCCCGTCTCCAGATCCGTCACCGTCAGGTAGAGGCCGACCCGGGATCGAGCTCCATGAAACCGACCCGCGCCCACGGTCGAGTCAAACCAGCCCGATTCGTTATTGCTAGCGACAAATTCCGTTACCACACCACGAATCAGAAAGCGAGCTTGGGTTCCGCGCTGCGCGGACCCGCCATTCCCGGCACGGAATAACTCACGCGCCTGACGCTGCCACTCGCGGAAGACGGTATCCGTCTCGTGTCGCTCCAGAACCGTCACTTCGCCGGACTGCATTAGGCGCTCGATCAAGATTTCGGCGAGGCCACCGCCGACATCCCACGGCCCGGTGAATTCAACGCGTTGATCGAAATCCGTTACCGCCACCACTGGACGCAACAGGTAGGGCTCTCTTGCGGGTGCCGGCGCGCGCTTGAACGGCGATGACGTGCAGCCCGCCCATGCCATGCTGCACAGCACCATGGCGCCGCAAACCCAAGGGAAGCGCTTCATGGCGTTCATTCCTTAACGGCCACAATTCAAGGCAGCGGGGCCATTTCCTTGACCGCGGACAAGACCTCTTCGGGGTAGAGCGGTTTGAGAAAGAAGCGTTTGACGTTAGGAAATTCCTTCATTTCCTCTTCATCAAAGTCGGGGAACCCTGCGACGACGATCACGGGAACAGTGAGTTGCTCGGCGGCCATCAACATGAGCAGTTCAGCCCCGTTAATCCCCGGCATGCGTATATCCAGGATCATGCCGGCACAGTCGGAATTTTTCAGGTGCGCATACGCTTGTTCCCCGTCGTGCACCACCTCTACTGCGTAGCCCTCATCCTCAAGCAAATTCCGCAGCAATTGCGTCATTACCTTGTCGTCGTCAGCAACTAAAATCATATTCGAATCTCCAAGCTCAATTCGCCGACAGCATATAGGGACGCCGCCCCATTGTCACGCAGATAACCCAGCCCGACCGGGAGGCGGGTTCATGAACCAGCGCAATCTCCTCGCCGCTTTCTACCGCGCCCAACGTGCGTGGCTACAGTTTGGGGGCGAATGAATTGAAGCCTGTTCATGGTATACGCTGGCCTCAGCGGCGTCGCAGCGCTCCCTCCCCCCAGAAAGACAGTGCGTTCTGATCCAATGATCCGTTCGCAGCGAAGGAACGCGTACGGCCATCATCCAAAGCGCCGCCCAGCGGCGCACTCCAAAGGCGGTGAACAGGTTCATATACTGGCCCCGTCAGCGCACACCGACCTGCCACACTTAAAGGTACCCTTAATCGCCCCGCTTCGGCCGAGCGTAAACCTTCGCTTTCTCTTGCGGCTAAGCGGGAGGCCGTTTAGCACACACAAATAGGCCCAGATGCACTGTCGTGCACCGGGCCGTGTCCGGCAAAAAATGCCCCCCCGCTTAACTTGCTGTAGGCTGCGGCTGCGCCTGGTTTCGAAGTTGCGCTTTCAAGCGTTTCTTCCGGCGTGCACGCGCTTTGCGTTTAACTTTTGTTCGTAATTGCTGTCCCATGGCGTGTGGAGGTATCATAGGTAATGAGGAACGTCAAGTGCGTCTGGATCGAGGCGGTCAGCCGACCAGGCCGACATGATCCCGGTGCGCGTCGTGAGGCGAAATCTTGTGCAAGGCAATAGACGTGTGGTTTCGCTCAAAATAATCCAGTTTCCAAGTATCTGGGAAAAGAATCACCAGATGCCCCCGCACGTCTTTGGCCAGCTTGACGCCGTCGCCTAGAAACTGGTTGATCAAGGGACCTCCGTCAAAATCAGCGTCAAACCAACGAATCGTCGAATAGGGCGCCGGATCCAATCGCGCATCGGCGCCGTATTCGTTCTCAAGGCGGTACAAGACCACCTCAAACTGCAATTGGCCAACAGCCCCAAGTAACGGCGTGCTACCGGCTCCCTCCGTCAATAGCGTGAACGACTGAATTACGCCCTCGTCCATCAACTGGCTCAATCCCGATTGGAATTGCTTCATTTTACCCGTGCCCACGGGGCGGATAAAGGCAAACGCTTCGGGCGGGAAGCGGGGAATTTCATCGTAGACGATATCCGCGTTTGTGGTCAGCGTGTCGCCAATCCGGAACGATCGGTGCATGACCAGACCGACCACATCGCCGGGATAGGCGATATCGACCGATTCACGCTCTTGACCAAATAATTTTTGCGTGTAGGACAGGCGGATGGGTTTTCCACCGGCCGGATCATTCACAACCATGTCTTTGCGGAATAGGCCGGAACAAACACGCACAAATGTCAGTCGATCGCGATGCCGGGGATTCATGTTGGCCTGAACTTTGAAGACGAACCCGGAAAAGTCCGGATGCGTGGTGGGGATCAAGGTATCACCGGCATAGCGGGGTTGGGGAGGCGCGCCATGGTCAACGAAATAGTCGAGCAATAGTTGGACCCCGAAATTGGTGATTCCACTGCCGAAGAACACCGGTGTAATTTGACCGGCCATAACCTGTTCCTCGTCCCAGGCCTCCCCGGCCCCGCTCAACATTTCCACTTCTTCCAGCCACGGCTGGTAAAGACGCTCCGGGACGATGCGCTTGAGCTGCTCATCCTCAATCCCGCTGAGTCGCGTTGGCGCACGGTAGGCCCCGTGCTCGGTTCGCTCATACAGATGCAGTTGCTTCTTTAATCGATCGTAGACCCCTAGAAACTCATCGCCACTGCCGAGCGGCCAGGTGACCGGAAACGCGCCGAGGCCTAGCACTTGTTCCAGCTCATCGATCAGGGCCAACGGTTCCTGTGCCGGACGATCCATCTTGTTCATGAAGGTAAAGATCGGGATCCCTCGCTGGCGGCAAATCTCGAAAAGTTTCCGCGTACGCTCCTCGATACCCTTTGCCGCATCGATCACCATGATCACGCTGTCCACTGCCGTGAGCACGCGGTAGGTATCTTCACTAAAGTCTTTGTGGCCGGGGGTATCCAACAGATTGATGACGCAATCGCGGTAATCGAATTGCAGCAAGGTGGAGGAAACGGAAATGCCCCGTTCTTTCTCCAGCTCCATCCAATCCGAGGTCGTGGTGCGTTGATTGCGCCGCGCCCGAACCGATCCCGCCAACTGAATCGCGCCGCCGTATAACAGCAGTTTTTCGGTCAACGTCGTTTTCCCCGCGTCCGGGTGCGAGATGATCGCAAACGAGCGGCGCCGATTAATTTCCTGTTGTAAGCGAGTGGGGTCCATAATCGTAAAACGCCGGAGCCTAGGCGAACCCGGCGAATCCTGTCAACTGCCGGGATGTTCCAGTGGGACGCCTGCGGCGCAGAGCGGACAGGCATCCGGCGGCCAGGTCGTGACCTCCATTTGAATAAGGCTGGTGAGCGGATAACGGAACGAAGCCTGTCCACCACTGCGATCGACCAGCACCGCTATGGCTTGAATTGCTCCGTTCTGACTTTCAACGATATCGATCACCTCTTGCACACGACCGCCGCG
>SKLK01000264.1 GCA_007123265.1 Kiritimatiellia bacterium | reverse complement strand
CCTTCCAATATCAGGCGTGATTGGCCGGCACCGGTATCAAGCACCAATTCAGCCGAGTCGAAGTAGGTTTCTTCGATCACGTCTTGAATCAACTGTGGGCTGGCTGGGCCGACCGGACCGATGAATCCAAGCACCGCCACGGCTTCACCGACTTCCGGGGCGGAAAACTCGAATTGCTCAATGGCATGCCAGCCATTGGTGAAGGCCGGATCGTGCGCTGTCCCCGGTCGTTCGGGATCGAATCGCAACCAGGCATACTCATCTGCGTTGGCCGCTATCGTTAGGAGCATGCAGGCCCCCAGCATCATGATGAATCGCTTCATTAAAAGGGCTCGTCATCTTCAAGGGCCGGATTCTCAATGGCGATCGCTCGGTCGGGTTCCAGCCCCACATATTCCCCATCCGCTTGCTCCGAGTAATTCACTTTGACTTGTCCAAAGGTAAAAGAGATCGATTCCATGGGACGATCATCGCCACCCCCGCGCGCCGCTGGCTCGACTTTGGCATGTAGCTCGGAAATGACCACGTTATTTAACTCCATGGATAAGACCTCGACAGAGGCATCGCTTCCGTCAGGCGTGTAGGTCATAATGAGGCGAATCGGCACTGTATCATTATCATCGTCAGGGTCAAGAAAGTGGTCCGCGAGCACCGCCGAACGGAATAGCTGCGGAGAAGACTTGTCTATCTGCTTGGTGACCGTGAAATCTGAAACTGAAACCTTGCCGGCGCCTGAGCCTGTTCCGGAGATTGTGTCGATAGCGCCCGGATTCGAAACCCCCCAAGAAAAGGATAAAATTTCAATCTCGCCCGCGTGCCCGTCCCTGGTTGATTCACCCTCGACACCCTCAATTTTTAAGAAGGCATCGTAGGCAGCATGAACATTCGAAACGGCCAGCGCTGCTAAAGGAGCAGTCAGCGCCACAACTTTGGATTTGGATGGTTTCTTCATAGTGGATAACCTTACACGGCCGCACGCTTTCCTGTCAATTAAGTAATGGACTCAATTTTGTGGATGAATTGGGGATTGCATCGGGTAGCGGCAGCGTGGGATAGAGAGACATGCATAGAATTCATCCAACCTATCAGCCGTGGCCCGACGAGGTACGTACAGCGCACCTGATCGGGGTCGGTGGCGTGGGCATGAATGCCCTGGCCCAAATCCTAAGTGCCGGAGGCATTCGGGTGACCGGTTCGGATCGCTTGTTCGATCAACAGCCGGATCTGCCTGTTTTCGAGCAACTCAAGGCTCTAGGCATTGAGCTGCATAAACAAGATGGTGGGGCGATTAACCCTGACACGTCGGTGGTGGTTGTGAGTACGGCCATTGAAGACGACAACCCGGATTGGACGGCGGCCCAGCAATCCGCAATCCCTATTTGTCATCGGGCGGATGTGTTGGCGACCTGGATCGGTGATGCTCCGTGTATTGCCGTGGCGGGGACATCTGGCAAAACCACGGTCACGGCGATGGTCGGTTGGTTGCTGACCGAGATGGGCATGCAACCGAATGTGGTGAATGGCGGGAATCTGCTCGACTGGCAATCCGCCACTGCGCCCGGCAACGTGCGTTTGACCGGATCGCCATGGTGGGTGGTGGAGGTGGATGAAAGTGACCGGTCACTCTTGGCGTTCCAGCCGGATTGGGCCATTTTGACGACGATTACGGCGGATCATTTTCCGCTTTCGGAAACGACGGATCTGTTTGTCGCCTTTGCGGATCAGGTGCGGCAGGGGTTGATCATCGACACGGCGGTTGCGCACACGTTGGAAGCGAACGCCTTCGTTCGATGTCCCTTGCGCCCCGTGGATACGCAGGCGCTCGCAGAGGTGCTACCGCTGCAGGTGCCCGGGCGGCACAATCAGCAGAACGCGGCCTTGGCGTTGGCCCTGTGCGATCAGCTCAATTTCGACCGGGAAAAGGCCCTGGAGGCTTTATCGCGCTTCCGCGGCGTGGAGCGACGGTTGCAGCGCATCACGCCCGAGCCTGCTGGAGCGGAAATCGTCCATGTGTTTGATGACTATGCACATAATCCCGAAAAGATCCGCGCCGCCTGGGAGGCGGTAGCGGCGACGGCGCCCGGGATCCATGCGGTTTGGCGGCCGCATGGGTTCGCGCCTTTGGCGGCGATGGCGGATGACCTGCAGGCGGTGTTGCGCGAGGTGATGCGGTCAAGCGATCATTTCTACGTATTGCCCGTATACTACGCCGGTGGCACGACGACGCGGAGCCTGACCGCGGAGACGTGGGCTGAACAGGGGCAGACGGCGGGCCTATCCATCACCCATGTGCCGGACTATGACGTGCTGGAGTCACTGTTGCTTGCCGCAGTCCAGCCGGGCGATGCGGTCTTGGTGATGGGTGCGCGTGATCCGGAATTGCCCCGTTTCGCTCAGCGCTTGGCAAACCAGTTGCATTGATCGCTCAGGCCAAATCATTTTTCCACTGGCACGACAATGCCGCGGAGAATGATTTGTTGGCAGAGGAAGAAGATAATAAAGGTCGGAATCGCGGCGATAATCAGTGAGGCATAAATGACGCCCTGTCCACTGCGCATCTGTAGCTGATACAACCAGACCATCAGCGTCCACATCTGCTCGTCCTGACAGATCAGTAAGGCAAACATAAAATTGGAGTAGGCCTGGGTAAAGGCGTTCAGGGCAATCACGGCGAGAATGGGTTTGGACAAGCTCATGCTGATTTGCCAGAACATGGTCCATTCATTGGCGCCGTCGATCTCGGCGCTTTCATACAATTCACGTGGCAGGGAATCGAAGAAGCCTTTAAGCAGAAAAATGGAATAGCCGTGGGCCATGCCGGGCAAGACGAGGGCCGAAAACGTGTTCAACATGTTAAAATCCCTGAGCATTAAAAAGACCGGAATTTGCGTGACGATGGGCGGGAACGCCATGGTGAGCAGCAGAAACAGCAGGATCTTGTACGTGGACGCCATGCGATAGCGGCTCATTGCGTAGGCCGCCATTGGATTGACCAGCAACGCCAAAGCAACGGCGAGGAAACAATAAATGGCGGTGTTGCGAATGCCGCGTCCATGGAAGACAAGGTAGTCGAGGACCGTCTTGTAGTTGCGTGTCGTGAACTCCCAGCGCAGGGCGCGACGCATGTCGAGAAAGGCGGCCACGTGCGCCGTTCGTTGGGGCATGTCGATGGCCGCAAAGTCTGGATAGGCGCTTTGCCAGGCCTCGTTCAGCGCCGTAATGGAGCCGTAGCGGTCGGTGAGATAATCCTGAAATAGAAAGTCGGGCGCGTGAATCCGCAGCGCGGTTGCCGGAGCCATATGCCATTCGGTTGTCTCGGGATCCTGCCAGCCCTGGATGAAGCTGTCCCAGTCGCTGGCCCGCAATCCGTCGAGATCGGCAGGTGCCAGAAAGCGGATGTCGTCGAACTGTTTGTATTCGGTTTCATAACGCTGGTTCACCCGGTCAATGTTTCCGTAGCGCGCTTCCAGATACCGGTGGTAGGCCGGCAATCCCATCTCATCGACACGAATCCAAAGCGTATTCAAAATCTGTCGGACAAACGTTTCCCAGCCCTCTTGCTTTGCTGCGGGTCCTTTCGGGAAGGTTCGAGGCAGGGGAACCGCATGATAAGAGGGATAGCTGGTGCCCATGGCGGCGTTAAACTCGGACACATCGCGTCCCCAGCGGGAAGGCAGAAAGATGGTTCGGTAGAACCCGGCCACGGAGACCACATGCGCGTAGGCGTCGGATTGCCGGGCCTTGAATTCGCGGTACGCCTCTTGAAACGGGTCGGTGGTGAATCGGCGCAGCCGCGAGGTGTAGTTTTCCGGCATGACAAAGAAGGCGTTCCAATTGACGAAGTCGGTGCCGAGGGCCCGGTTCATGGCGCGGAAGTCTCGATCGAACGCATTCAACATCTCGGATTTGAACGCCCGCAGCAGTTGCGGAGTGGTTTGCGATATGCGGGTATGCACGAATCCCAGCACGGTCGCGTAGGTGGGCAAATCCGCCTGTACCAGAAAGTCCTGCCAATCGGCAACGATCGTGGCGTGGGGAGGGCCGGGGTAGGGGACGTATTCGAAGGAACGGTCATCGCGACCATACGCCATGCGGTATTGGTCCAGGCTTTCGTTGAACAGCCCCTCGATATATTTCTGGTAGAGGCTGGCATCATCACGCAAATAGGCGGGGACCAGCGCCAAATCGCGGACGTCCACACCGCTCTTCGTGCTGCCCGATAGCATCAGCGCAAACGGGTAGATCATCGTTAAGCCACCGCAAATGAGTAGCAGGTACATGCCGCCAATCAGCAGGCGAACCGTTGGGTGGCGACGGCCTATGGGCGAAATAATCGGCATGATTGAAACGGCGCAGTCAGGGGTATCGCAGGATTACGGCTACATTCCGGTAATACGGTCGACTGATCGAATACGCCTCCTCATTTTTGTGAATCTGCAAGGTTGTCAGATGAACCAATACCGTTTATATCAGGGTGCATGAATAATGTGGATCAAATTGAGGAATATGTATTGGCCCAATTGGAGCAGGCCCAGCCGGATACCGGCTCCGTATTGGTGAAGTTGGCGGAATTGGCACAAGCGGGGCAGTCGGATACGGCGATCTCGTTGGCGGAAATTGCGGAAAATACGTTACGGGATAGAGGATTAATTGATGATGCCCTGCGCGTGCTGCGGTTGCATGCCGACTGGGTGCCTGGCGCGGATTTTCGTGTCCCGTGTACGGCGATCGTGAAAAAAATTCTCGGCAACACACCGGAAAGCCGGGCGATGATCAAGAATTGTGGCCTCGACAAGCGTGTCCTGGTCACCGAGTGCTTGGACCGGTTGGAACTCCTGCGAGCGCTGGCGCCGGGCGTGCTCTGCGTGGATAAGACTTGGGGCTTTGGGGTGGTTACGGCGGTCGATCCCTTTACCGAGAAGGTGACCATCGATTTCGAGCGCAAACCGAATCATGAGTTATCGATGTCCTATGCCGCTGAAACGTTGGAGCTATTGGACGAGAAACATATTCTGGCGATCCGGCACCGGGACCCGGCCGCATTGGAGGCGATGGTGGAGTCGGATCCCGCCCAGGTGGTGCGCATGGCCGTGGGCAGCTACGGTCCGCTGAATCCGGTGATCCTGCAGGAAAAACTGGTGCCGGGCATTGTCGCCGCCGATGCATGGAAGAAATTTTGGGACGCCGCGCGTAAAGAGCTGAAGCGTGATCCCGGGGCTGTCGTTCCCACGAAACGAACCGAGCCCATCCTGCTTAAAGAGGCGGCTGATGCCTATGATGAAAACTGGTTCCGCCAGTTGAAACATGATCGCGATATCGAATCGATTCTGGCAAAAATCGGCGACTGGCACACGTTGCATGCCTCCTCCACCATTGATCCCGTGCATCGTCCCATCATCGAGGACCGCCTGAAGTTCGTGATTCGAGGGGCCGACTTGATGGGCAAAACCGTTATGCCGCGGGCGATGATGGTGGCGCATTCGGTGATGGGGGCGGATGAAACGGTTGGCGTTGCCGCGTATGTTGATGAGCTGCTCGTGAGCGATAAGCTCTTGCCTCTACTCGATGCCCTGAGCGCTAAGGACATGAAATCCTTTGTTGCGTTTCTTTTGCGCATCGAGCGGGAAAAGACGTTGGCCGCCTTGTTGCGCCTGCTGCCCCGACTGGATGTCACCTCCTTGACCGAGGTGCTGCAGGTATTGATCCGTGAGGGCGCTGAAGACCCCTGTCGGGATGCGATCCGGGCGTTGATGAACGCCCGGCGGGTCGAAGTGGAATTGTTAAGTTGGCTCAGCCGGAACCAGGACAAACTCCAGGAATGGGAGCTTTGCGCGCCGTCTGAATTTGCGGAAATCATGTTGCTGGAAATGGAAAAGGACTACACCGGCAACCGACTCAAGGCCCAAAACCAGTTGCGGGACCGATTCACGCAAAAGACGTGGGTGCGGAATTTGTTTGATGCCTTGGGCAACGAAGGACGCGACCGCTTCTTTCTCCGGCTCAAGGATTCCTCCGCATGGCCGACGATGGAAAAACGATCGGTACTGGGACATATCATTAAGCTTTATCCCGAGCTGGAGAAGTGGATGACCGCGAAGAGCGGTGACAAGGCCCCGCCCAAGGCGCGTGGTCCCGTGACATCGATTCGTGCGTTTCGCGAACGGCAACTGTTGGCGGAGCGAATTCAGAAAGTCGACATCCCCAACAACTCGAAGGAAATTGCCGTCGCCCGCGCGCATGGCGACTTGCGGGAGAATTTCGAGTATCAGGCCGCCAAGGATGCACAGGGTTTACTCATGCGTCGGCAGGCGGAGCTGCAGCAGATGCTGGCCGAAGTGGTGCCCACGGAGTTTGAGGCGCCACCGACCGACGCGGCGGGTATCGGTTGCGGGGTACGCATCCAGTACCGTGATGGCCGCATGGAGGAGTATTACTTGCTGGGTGTATGGGATCGCGACGAAGCGCTCGGGATCATTTCCAGCGAGTCCAAGATGGCGCAAGCGCTGGAGGGCCACAAGGCCGGGGAGACCGTGACCATCCCGACGGAACATGGGGAAACCGAGGTGAAACTCCTCGAAATCATTCCGCTGAGCCCGGCGGTCCGGCAATGGATTGTCGATGTGCCCGAAACGCTGGATGAGAGTCGAGTATCGGCTTGATGAAGCACATTCTTGTCCAGTTTGCCCAGCGTGAGGCGCATCCCACGATTCAATTCATCAAGTATGGCATCGGCGGTGCGATTGCCACCGCCACGCATCTGGTGATCTTTTTTTCCTTGGCGCTCTGGGTGTTTCCGGCAATGCGGGCGGAGGCCTTTCTGGACGGGTACTTGATACAGTGGCTGAACGTCGAAATGCCCGCGCTGACCGACGCGGAAGTGCAGCGGAACTTCCGCATCAACAATGGACTCGCCTTTCTGCTGTCCAACATGGTCGCCTATCTGATCAACTTTCACTGGGTTTTCCATCCCGGTCGCCATCGGCGGGCAGTTGAAGTTACGCTCTTCCTCGTCATTTCCACCATCAGCCTTGTGGTCGGAATTCAAATCGGTATTTGGATTATGCGTTGGTTTAATGTCGGGACCATGGTGTCTCAGTTCGGTAATGTCGTGGCGGCGGTGATGATCAATTTCGTGTGCCGCAAATACATTGTCTTCAAGGGGTAGGCAGGACGCGGGTTGCTGCGCCGGGAGTTCACGGTGGGGAGTCAATCAAAGTCAGCTCGATGGGGTGTATGGCTGGTGCTGGGCGTCTGTTCATTCAGCGGATGCCGCATGTGGTCCGGTCCCCCCGACCTCCCTGAGCCACCCTCCCGGATTGCCGATATTGACGATCACATCCCCGCCTACCGCTCGTTCGATCACCGGCCGTATGAATTCATATGGGCGGATCGCCTGCCGGACCAGGTGCAGCTAGTCGACTTTGAACGATTGTTGGGCTGGATCGTGGATTCCGAGCCAAAGCGCGTGGCATCGTTCCGACGGGACGACGGTGTTCAGCTCTGGGATGAATATGTCGGCTTGCTGGAAATCGATTCCTCCCTGCCCGTGGACCGGGTCACCATTGCCCCCCCGTCTCCTTTGTTGGTTCATGATCCGGTCGACTCCCTTTCACTCTGGGTGCACTGGGAGGAAGCCGTGGCAGCCGATGAAAGTATGCGACTGGAGTTGATGCTCACGGATGATGATGGCCACCGCTTGCCCGTTTTATTCGAGTCAGCGGAAATGGGACGGGGTTGGCGCTTGCTGTATCGCCGGTTGCCTCAAGACTGGCTGCGCCAGGCCCGTTATCCGATTCAGTTTTCCGGGATTCGTTTAGTGGATGTTCCTGCCGGTCCCCATCGCGTGCGGTTCGACGGCTTGACACTTTTTATGGATCACATCGATCCGTTGAATGTCGCCAACCGGCCGGCGCGGCCCTTGCCGCTGCGGGAGGGGCAATTGCTGGGCATGAATACCGGCCCCGGTCAATTGTCCTTTCCCGTCGACGAATGGACGCTGTTGGATCCCGGGCCCGGCACGGGTTACGAGCTGCAGATGCGCCGAGAGGGGGGGGGGCGGATCGATGTGCGTGCCCGCCATCCCAATGGGGCGTTGAGTTTCCGTTTCCATCTACGTGATGGGCTGACTCCGATCGAGGTTTTGTGGGATGGGGAACCCACCGGCATTCATGTCGACGCCCTTTACTTCGAACCCGCCAGGCAGGGGGCCGGTCGGCCGGTGGTGGTGCGCGAGGAGGGGCAGATGCTCTACATCGAGTACGCGCGCGGTGACGCCTATCGCATACGGGTGACGCCCTCGGCCCTCTTAATCGATGTCGAATTCCGTGGCCGCCAGAATGCGGCGCTGGTCACCCGTTTACGCTGGGAAGGCCGTGACATCGAAAGGCTGTACCTGCCCTTTCTGCACCAGTCGGGTGACGCGCTGGTACCGGTCTGGTTTGCGCGCCATGCGGCCGCCCCGCTTTTTGCGCATTTGATGCTGGATCCCTACCGGTCGAACGCGGCGGAATGGACGGGTTCCAGCGATGAGGCGGGGTACGCAGAGACGTTGCGGGCTGATTATCATCCGCGCACGAACGGTCAACGCAATGACATTCATGAGCGCTTGATTCTGGCCGTGTCGCCCCGGCTACGTTCGGTTTTGCCGCGCACGCCGAATCCGTCTGGGGTACCGGCGGGTGACCTGTTCGGGCGGGTGTGGATGGATGCGCCGGCGGGGAATCCGTCGTATGCCCGGAAAAGTGCATGGGGCGCCGGTTTGGGGAAGACTGGATTTTCGAACATGGTTTATGGCACGTCGGACGGCATTTGGCGAAACGACTATGAAAGCCGGTCCTATCGCTTGCAGGCCAATCCGTATCGGGGCGGGAACACCCAGTTACAGGACTGGTTGAGGCGACAGTCCGCTGCGGGCTGGTTGACGGCACTATATCAAGACTTCATCGAGCTCTCTCCGTTGAACGCCTTTTGGCGACGGGATGACGTGGTGCGGCAACCGGATGGCGGGTGGTTGTCGGTGGGCGCCGGCGCCTTTCGTGCCCGCGCCCCGTTCATG
>SKLK01000178.1 GCA_007123265.1 Kiritimatiellia bacterium | reverse complement strand
GAACGGCGTCGGCTGGAAATCACCCGGGCGCTGGTGACCAACCCATCCCTCATTTTATTGGACGAACCATTCAGCGGAGTCGACCCCTTGGCGGTCTATGATGTACAGCAGATCATCATTGCGCTGAAACAACGGGGATTGGGCATCTTGATTACCGACCACAACGTGCGCGAAACATTGGCGGTCGTGGACCGCGCCTATTTGATTTGTGAAGGGAAGGTACTGCGCGAAGGCAGCAGTAACTTCCTGATCAACGATGAAGTGAGCCGGGAATTGTATCTTGGACCTCGCTTCACCATGTAAACCCGAACCAGAGGAGAGAAGCTATGCAGACGACGATCACCGGACGTCATATGGAGTTGACGGATTCGTTGCGCGAACACGCGCTGAGCCGGTTGGAAAAGTTGGATTCTGAGTTTCCTCGACTGCAAAGTGCGCAGGTGATTTTGGATGTGGAAAAACATCGTCAGATGGCGGAAGTGATTGTGCAGGCGCCCAACCATGTCGTGGTCGACGCCAAAGAGGAGACCAGTGACATGTACGCTTCAATCGATGGCGCAATCGATAAGGCGGAAAAGCAGTTGCGCCGGATCCGCGATAAGATGGTCGATCACAAGTCGCAGGAATCGCTGGGCGAGCTGGAAGCGGAGTTGGAGCAGCGGCAAAGCGTGGCCGAATAGACCTCCGTTAGACCGCATTTCTCACTGAGCCGCCCCACGGCCTTGTGTCGTGGGAGGCGAACGCTGAGTGCGCAACAGTTTGGAGCAATAAAGAGAGCCCGTTTTGAGCAAGTTGAGGAAGGAATACCTTGCTTGCTCTTGCCTGGCTCATTCCGTGCGGGTTGTGCAGCATGCAGAACGCAGCCTCACGTTCCCACGACACAAGGTCGTGGGGGCGCAAGAACATGCGACAAGAGCAGCGATAGTTGGTGAGAAATGCGGGTTAGACGATCGCTTGCTGCGTCAAGCAATGCAGGGTGCCCAAGCCGAGTACCAGATCGACGGCGTGAATGCCGATCACCGGGCGATCGGGGAATAAGTCGCTCAGGATACCCAAGGCCACACGGTCTTGGGCATCGTTAAAGGTCGGCACCAGCACGGCGGCATTGGCGATATAGAAGTTGGCATAGCTGGCCGGTAACCGTTGGCCCTGAAAGTACAGCGGCGCGGGCAAGGGCAGGTGTACCACCTGCAACGCCGACCCGTCGACGAGTTGGACTCCTTCAAGCCGTTCGCGGTTTTCTTGGCAAGCGGCGTAATTGGCGTCAGCCGAATCCTCGGTTACGGCCAGCACCACGGTGTCGGCGCTGACAAATCGGCAAATGTCATCCACGTGCCCGTGGGTGTCATCGCCGACGATGCCACGGCCTAACCAGATGGTCTGTCGGATGCCTAGATACGTTTCAAACACCCGCTCATAATCTTTGCGTGTGAAGCCGCTGTTGCGCACTTGTCGCTGGGTGTCCAGCAGACATTCTTCGGTGGTTAGTAATGTGCTGGCCCCATTGCCATCAATCGCGCCGCCTTCCAGCACGGTTGGCCGCCCCTGATGCTGCGGCCGAAGGCAACGAACGCCCAAGGCCTCGGCGGCGCGGGCCGGTATTTGATTGTCGAGCTGCCAATGCGGATAGCGGGCCCAGGCATTAAATTGAAAATCCAGTAGCACGGGAGCATCTTTGGCGTCGCGGACACCTATCGGACCATAATCCCGTGTCCAGCCCCTGTTCGTGGGCCAGTGAAAGAAGCGGACCCGGCTCAGGTCCGCCCCGGTCTTGGCCAACAGCGCCCGCGCTCGCTCGGCTTCGGTGGGACCATTGACCAACAAGCGCACCTCTTCGCCTCGGGCCAGATGGCGCACGATTTCGCCATAGACCCAAGCAATCACCGCCATCTTGCCGGGCCAGTCCGAACGGTTATGTGGCCAAGCCAACCACGTGCCGACATGGGGCGACCACTCCGCTGGGAAATAATAGGAATCCTTCATGGGTGCAGATAGGGAGGACCAACCCGGTCGTACCGCCTATGGTGCTAAGGCATCGTTCATGGCCTGTCGATAGGCCGGGCCCATGGCTTGCATCAAGTCCCGTTGGAAACGGGTGCGATACAAATTGCGTTGATCGTCCCAACGCTGAATCACTTCATTGACGAAAAAGTCGCGCGAGGAATTGCCGCGCCGCGTATCCAGGGTCGCGTATTCCCGCTCTTGGGCCGCCTCCAGGCGCTGAAGAAACCGTTGCCGGTCTTCGTACAGTTCGGTGGTGGTCCGGTACACCCGCGCCAATACCGCTCGTTGTTCCTGGTTAAATCCTTGATGTTCACCGGCGATCGTGGCCATGGCATTCACTTCACTCAAAGGCGGCAAGGAAATGTCGGCATCCAGCGGTGTCAGCCCTCGCTGAATCAAATGCAGCAGCCGCTGATGATGTTCTTCGACTGTCAGGGACTGGTTCCGCAGTCGATAGGTCAACCACGCCTCATGAATCTGTGGCCAGCCGAGCCACACAGCCAAGGCGACAAGGATGAGAAAGAGGAGCCGTTTCATATCCGGGAAATGTGATTTCTTTGAGCAAACGAGTCAATCTCATTGAGTGAAAAACTTGTCCCGTTCACGCTCCACCCGTTTCAGATCCGGGGGTGTGCCAGCGGTCCGTCAGGCCCGCATAGGCCTCAATCCGGCGATCCCGCCAGAACGGCCAAATCCGCCGGACCGCCTCCAGCTGGGCCACGTCCAGGTCCACGCACAAGATTTCCTCCTGATCCACCGACGCCTCGGCGAGAATTTGGCCCTGCGGATCACAAATAAAGGATTGGCCCCAGAACTCGATCGCCCCCTGACCTTGCGTCGCTTGTTCCATGCCGATCCGGTTAACCGCCGCGACATAGACGCCATTGGCGATCGCATGTCCGCGTTGAACCGTTTGCCAGGCCGCGTGCTGGGCCGCCCCCTGATCCGCCTTTTCGTCCGGTACCCAGCCGATCGCGGTGGGGTAAAACAGGATCGAGGCCCCTTGCATAGCCGTCAACCGGGCCGCCTCCGGAAACCATTGATCCCAGCAGATCAAGACCCCGATCCGCGTATCGCCGATCGGAAACGTCTTGAAACCCAAGTCGCCCGGGGTGAAATAGAATTTTTCGTAGAAGCCCGGGTCATCCGGGATATGCATTTTCCGGTACAGCCCCCAAAAATGGCCCGCAGCATCCAGTACCCCTGCTGAATTATGGTAGATCCCGGCGGCTCGGCGCTCAAAAAACGGCGCGACGATGGCGATTCGATGTTCCCGGGCCACGCCGGCCAATGCCGTCAGCGTTGGTCCCTGTACCGGCTCCGCCCGTTCAAAAGCCGCAGTGTCCTCCGTTTGGCAAAAATAGGGCCCGGTAAACAACTCCGGCAAACAGACCACCGTCGCGCCCGCCTTGGCGGCTTCGGCAATCCAGTGGGTGGCCCGCGCCAAATTGTCCTCGCGACTGGCGTCACAGGCCATTTGTACCGCCGCAATGCGCATAGTTGTGGCTTCACTCATCGCACCAGCCTAAATTTTTCCCGCTCGAATTCAACACTTTTGACTGCTTCAACGCTTGCACAGGTGGACATCTTTGACTACCCTTCCGGGCTGGTAAATCGATAAACCCCATTTTATGGAGCGGAAACATCATGGCGACAGGACGAAAACGCATTATTGATAATATTGACGAAGTGAATAGCGAGCAAATCAAGGAATTGATGTTGCTCCATCTCAAATACACGCGGGGCAAGGATTGGCGTAGCGCCACACCTTTCGACCTGCTCAGCAGTTTTTCCACCGCGATTATGGACCTATGCGTCGACCGGTTTATTGCCACACAGCGCGCGTACGTGGATCAAGACGCTAAGCGCGTCTACTATATCTCAATGGAATTCTTGACCGGCAAGTTCCTCGAAAACAACCTGATCGCCCTGGGCGTTTACGAGCAAGGCTGTCAAGCCCTGAAGGAGCTGGGTCTGAACATCAATGATTTGTTGGGATTGGATGTCGAAGCGCGGTTGGGGAACGGCGGCTTGGGACGCCTCGCCGCCTGTTATTTGGAGTCGATGGCGACATTACAACTCCCCGGCTACGGCTACGGACTGCGCTTCGAATACGGAATCTTCAAGCAGGACATCATTGATGGCTGGCAAAATGAGACGCCGGACCACTGGCTGACGTTGCCGTTCCCGTGGGAAATGGTGCGGCCGGAATTCACGCTGCCGGTTCATGTCTATGGCCGAACGGAAAAGCGATTGACCAGCGATGGCAAGCCCCGCTCGGTGTGGGTGGACTGGCAAATGTTCGAGGGCGTACCTTTTGATGTGCCGATTTTGGGTTATGGCGTCAATACCGCCAACATCTTGCGACTGTGGCAAGCGCAGTCCTCCGTCGGCTTCCGGTTGGATGCGTTCAACGAAGGCGACTATGAGCGCGCCGTGGCGCAGAAGAACTGGGCCGAAAATGTGACCAAGGTACTCTATCCGCCGGATAGCACAGGCGCCGGTAAGGAGCTGCGGTTGCTGCAGGAATATTTCCTCGTCACCTGCTCGATTCGGGACATGATCCGCCGCTACAAGAAGAACCACAACACCCTGCACGCGTTTGGTGAGAAAACGGCGGTGCAAATGAACGACACCCATCCCGCTTTGTCCGTGGCGGAGCTGATGCGGTGCTTGATCGATGACGAAAGTCTGCCCTGGAACTCAGCATGGGAGATAACCCGCAAGAGTTGTGCGTATACCAATCACACCTTACTGCCCGAGGCGCTTGAGAAATGGCCGGTTGATCTGCTCAGCAACATGTTGCCGCGGCACATGGAAATCATCTATGAGATCAACCAGCGCTTCTTGCAGCGTTTGGAACTGGAATCCCCGGATAACCCCGAACGTCTGGCGGCCCTGTCTCTAATCGAAGAAGGAGAGGCGCGTCAGGTGCGGATGGCGAACTTGGCCATGGTCGGTAGCCACGCGGTAAACGGTGTATCTGCGATGCACTCCGACCTGCTGCGTACGCATGTGATGAAGGATTTCTACGCCCTGAGCCCGGAGAAATTCACGAACGTCACCAACGGCATTACCCCGCGTCGCTGGCTTAAGCAGTGCAATCCCGGACTGGCCGCCTTGATTACCGATAAATTGGGCGACGAAGGCTGGCTGCGCGATTTGGAGCAACTACGTGGACTGGAGCAGTGGGCGGAAGATGCGGACTTCCAGCGCGCCTTCAATCAGGTGCGGAAGGAAAACAAACGTCAATTGGCCGAGCACATCCTCGATGCCACCGGCGTGGTGGTGCATACCAATGCGATTTTCGATGTCCAGATCAAGCGTTTGCATATGTACAAACGTCAGTTGATGAATGTGATGCACATCATCTCCCAGTACCTGTCGATCAAGGCGAATCCGAAACAGAAAGTGGTGCCCCGCGCCTATTTGTTCGCCGCCAAAGCCGCGCCGTCGTATCACATCGCTAAGCTGGTGATCAAATTGATCAATAACGTCGCGCGCCGCATCAACGACGATGCCGACGTGGCCGGCCGGATCAAGGTCGTGTTCCTGCCGAACTACAACGTCACATGGGCCGAGCGGATTATTCCGGCCACGGATTTGTCCGAACAAATCTCCACGGCAGGCTTTGAAGCCTCTGGAACGGGCAATATGAAGTTTGCCTTGAACGGTGCCATGACCGTCGGTACCTGGGACGGGGCCAACGTGGAAATGGCCGAACATATCGGCGAGGAAAACATGTTCATCTTCGGCCATCGCGTCGAAGAGATTGAGCGCATCAAGAGCGAGGGCTATAACCCGTGGGATCTGTACAGCAACAACAAGCAGATTCAGGAAGTGATGGATGCCATCCGCGGCGATCTCTTTGCGCCCGAACGTCCAGGCCTGTTTGGCGAGTTGTTCGAGGAGCTGGTGCAGCGGGGCGATATGTACTGCTACCTCGCAGACTTCATGCCCTACTTGGAGGTGCAGGAGCGGATCTCCGCCGCTTACGAAGACCAAGCGGAATGGACCCGGCGCTCGATCTTGAATACGGCGCGCATGGGCTGGTTTTCCAGTGACCGCAGTATCCGCGAATACGCGGAAAATATCTGGCAGGTTCAACCTATACCCATCAATATGACCGATTACCACTACGCCAACGGCGTTCAGTAGAGCGTCTCAAGCAATCGTGTGGCCGTCGCCGGTTGCTCAACGTGCCGAGTCATTGTCAGCCGCGCATGGCATGGCACGGCATCGATCGCGGATACGCTCGAAGGCGAAGTTCGGGGATTTCCCGATGGACCTTTTCTGCCGATTGTTATGTAATGCAGCGCGACTGTCGCCATTTGATCACTCAGCCCGCTGGGCTGGTGTGGCGACGATGCAATTTACACAAAGGAGCGAACCAGTAGATGAGACGCGAGAAAGATTCGTTAGGTGAATTGGATGTTCCGGATGACGCCTTGTACGGTGTCCATACCTGTCGGTCCATTCAGAACTTTAATGCGGCGGGTGAACCCGTTCCAATTGAAATCGTTTATGGCATGGCCAAGCTGAAATGGGCCTGCGCCAAGGCCAATCAGGCGTTGGGCCTGTTGAGTGAAGAGAAGGCCCAGGCCATCGAGTCCGCCTGTAAAAAGATATTGGCCGGCGATCATGACGACCAATTTCCAGTCGACGTCTTTCAAGCCGGGTCCGGCACCTCGTCAAACATGAACGTGAACGAGGTGATTGGAAATCTCGCGGCGATGGCCTTGGGCGGGAAACCCGGCGACCGGCATCTCGTGCATCCGAATGATGATGTCAACAAGGGCCAGTCCACCAACAACATCTTCCCGTCTGCGATCCGTGTGGCCGCAGTGACCTTGACCTCTCCCTTGAAAGCCGCGCTGAAAGAGTTGATCGATGCCCTGAATGCGAAAGCGGAGGAATTCGGCGATGTCATCCGCAGTGGACGTACGCATTTGCAGGATGCCGTGCCGGAAATGATGGGCCAAGCCTTTGCCGCGTGGGCCCACGCCTTAACCAAGGACCTGCGACGGTTGGATGCCGCCTACGAGCGAATCCTCGAGATCGGTGCCGGCGGCAACGCGATTGGCACCGGTGTCAACACCAAGCCGGCGTTTCGTCCCGCCATTGCAAAGGCCATGACCGAAATCACCGGTGCCGCCTACCGTGCACCCGAAAACGGCATCGAAATCACCCAGTACCTAACCGATATGGCCGATATGTCCTCCGTGTTGCGCATGATCGCCATGGACATCGGTAAATGTTGCAACGACCTGCGCTTACTCGCGTCAGGCCCTAACACCGGTTTGGCCGAGGTCATTCTGCCGGCCGTTGAGCCGGGGTCATCGATTATGCCGGGTAAGATCAATCCCAGCATCTGCGAGGCCGTCAATATGGCCTGTATTCAGGTCATGGGCAACGATCAAGCCGTCCAGTTGGCGGCCGGCGCCGGGCAATTGGAATTGAACACGCATATGCCGGTGACGGGCTACAATCTGGTCCGCTCCTTCAATATCCTCACCCGATCCGCGATTATGTTGGCGGAAAAATGTATCCGCGGTATTCAGGTCGACCGCGAACGCTGCCTTAAATACTTTGAAACCAGCGGTGGCTTGGGCACAGTCCTGAATCCCAAGTTGGGCTACGATAAAGTGGCCGAGTTGGTAAAGGAATCGTTGCGCACGAAGAAGACAGCCAAGGAACTGGTTATCGAAAAAGGCATCATGAGCGAGGCGGATTTCGAAAAACTGGTGGCCCGTTCGACACAGCCGAATCTCGAGTAGTCGTGTCCACGTACCGTGGCTCAACGGCCACAAGAAAACACGCGCGAGCGGTTTGATATTCAGGTTAAACTGAGCATATTGAGTGCAACCCAAAGAAAAGAGATAGCAGCATGAGTTGGCAAACCATCTGGCGGTCGACCGTCGGCAAAAAAGTGATCATGGCGATTACGGGCATCGGGTTGATGCTCTTTCTGGTCGTTCACCTGATCGGAAACTTGTTGTTGTTCGTTCCGGACGGCGGCGAGTCGTTCAACAAGTACGGTGCGGCGCTGAAGAGCATGGGACCCTTTCTATATGTCATCCGCGGCGGGTTGCTGGCGTTCTTTCTCTTCCATATCGTGGCCGCGATACAGGTTTACGCCAGCAAGAAGCGGGCGCGGACAGGACGCTATGCGGTGGAATCCTCAAAAGGTGGACCCAGCAAGTTGAGCGTGGCGTCGAAGTCCATGATTGTCACTGGCGTGGTGTTACTGGTTTTTGTGCCACTCCATATCTGGATGTTTGGCATGAACAAAGGCGCACCGCCGCCGACTGTGATGATTGATGGCGCCGAGTTGAAAGACATTTATACGATGGTTGCCACCTCGTTTAATCAGTTGGGTATCGTCGTCTTTTATGTCGGCACCATGCTGTTTCTCGGCTTCCACTTGCGGCATGGCTTTTGGAGCGCCTTGCAATCGCTGGGGGCGATGAGCCCGAAATGGACTCCGGCCATCTACACGGCAGGCTTTGTCTTTGCCCTCTTGTTGGCTGGTGGATTTGTCGTGTTGCCGCTTTATTTTTACTTCTTTATTGATGCACCCGTCGCGAGTGCAGGAGGTGCGCTGTGATCGCTGAACAAAGCAAATTGAATGCAAATATTCCCGACGGTCCGATCCAGGAGAAATGGGCCAATCACAAGGCCTCTGTGAAGCTGGTGAACCCGGCCAACAAGCGCAAGTACACCGTAATTGTGGTCGGCACCGGCCTAGCCGGCGGCGCTGCCGCTGCGTCGCTTGGTGAACTGGGCTACAATGTGCTGAACTTCTGCATCCAGGACTCGCCCCGCCGCGCCCATAGCGTCGCGGCCCAAGGCGGCATCAACGCCGCGAAGAACTATCAAAACGACGGCGACAGCATCTGGCGCTTGTTCTATGACACGGTTAAAGGCGGGGACTACCGCGCCCGCGAGGCCAATGTGTATCGCTTGGCCGAGATCAGCACCTCGATCATCGATCAGTGCGTCGCGGCGGGCGTACCGTTCGCACGCGAATACGGGGGGACGCTATCCAATCGTTCCTTCGG
>SKLK01000120.1 GCA_007123265.1 Kiritimatiellia bacterium | reverse complement strand
TGCGCGGGGGGTGGCAGGGTAAGAATATTCTCGATGCGCTGATCATCCGTTGCGGACATCCGGTCCGGCGGTGGCGCCCCTAGTGCATCATCATGAAGTTCCGTCATCGTTTAACCTTTGGCCGTCGTGCGTCCCGCTCTCAAGGGTCATGACTCGATGGACGTATGAATTGCTTGCAGGGTTTTCTTTAGGGATTCGAGGGATAACGGTTTCTCCAAGACATCAACCGCCCACCCTTTTTCAACCACATCTTCCGGAAGCTCATCCGCAAAGCCGGTGATAATCACCACGCGGGCGTCGGGGCGTAAGGTGTTGATTTCCTCCAACGTCGCCACGCCGTCCCGTCCGGGCATCCGCAGATCGAGGAGGATAATTTTTATTTCCTTGCGCAAGGTCAACACGTGCAGGGCTTCAAAACCGGTCTCCGCTTGAAAAAGCTTGTAGTCTTCGTCCAATGCCCGAACCAACAGCTTGCGCGTCGTCTCATCATCATCCGCGATCAACAACCCGACCCGCTGGTCGTTGGGCCGTTCTCCAGTAATGGGGCGATCATTTTCTTCGTCCCGTTGCGCCAGATCTTGCAGTCCGGTGGGGATGAACAGGCCACTTTCTTGCATGAAGCGGACCAAATCCACTGGCCGGATCAGGTTGGTTCGCCCCGGCGTCTGATAGGCCGTGATCGCCCCCTTCCGCACCCACGTATACAGCGTATTGCGCGAGACCCCGCATAATTTGGCGGCTTTCGGTATCGACAGGAAAAAAGGCTGGGCAATCGGCTCCTTCATAGACTATGAAAAAACCATACCATTAGGGGACTTGTCAACGCAATGTTTCGGCACCGATTGACGTTTTCCAAGTGCCAGTCTATGGTACTGCAACTTCATGAGTACGATTCAATCCAAACATATTCTAGCAGTTTGTACCGGCAACATTTGCCGCAGTCCGATGGCCGAATATCTATTGCGGCATCATCTGCGCGATCAACCTGCCTGGACCGTCTCATCGGCGGGGATTTACGCGGGCGATGGCCAACCCGCGAGCCAGGCTGCCGTGCAGGTGCTGGCGGAGCTCGGTATCGACGCTCAACCGCATCGCAGCCGACAGCTTACCAAGTCCATGCTGGATGAAGCCCGTTACGTGCTCGTGATGACCGATGGCCACCGGGAAGACATAGTGGCACAGTGGCCAGATTTAAGAGAAAGAGTATACTTGATCACCGGCTTCAGCTTGGATCAGCGAGAGACAGGGATCGCCGACCCGATTGGCCAATCCGAGAATTATTATCGGAAGACGCGCGATCAAATTGATTCAGCGATAGCCGATTTTCTGGTCCATTTGACAGAGCAAGGCGAATTATCCACGTCTTAAACGGAGAGAGGAAACATTTTATGAAAATTGCGATTGGCGCCGACCACGGCGGATTCGAAGTCAAGCAAGCCCTGATAGCGCACCTCGAGGCCAAAGGCATCACGGTACTCGATCGCGGCTGCGAGAACACGGAATCGGTGGACTATCCCGATTACGCCAACCGGGTCGGGCGGGATGTGTCCGATGGCCAGGCGGACCGGGGGATACTGGTCTGTACGTCCGGCATTGGCATGTGCATCATGGCCAATCGATTCCCGCGCGTTCGCGCCGGGCTTTGTACCACCCCGCGCATGGCCAAGATGGCGCGAACACACAATAACGTGAATGTGCTGACGCTGGGCGGCTCACTAAACAGCATTGAGGAAGCCATAGCGATCACCGACGAATGGCTGCAAAGCGAGTACGAAACCGGCGGTCGGCACGATCGGCGCCTCAGCAAAATCCATCAGTTTTCCACAGCGATCGACGAGCCGGTTGCCCTGTACGACAGTGATCCGGAGATCTACGCGGCCTTACGCTCAGAGAGTCGGCGTTTGCGCGAGAACATTGAGCTGATCGCGTCGGAAAACTATGCCAGTCGCGCTGTACGCGAGGCACAAGGCTCGGTGATGACGAATAAATACGCGGAGGGCTATCCCGGTAAGCGCTGGTATCATGGCTGCGAGTTCGTTGATCAGGCCGAGCGACTGGCGATCGAACGGGCCAAGGCGCTTTTCGGTGCCGAACACGCCAACGTCCAGCCCCACAGCGGTAGCGGCGCCAACATGGCGGTCTACTTCGCGGTCCTGGAGCCTGGCGATTCCATTCTGGCGATGAGCCTGGCGCACGGCGGTCATTTGACCCATGGACACAAAGTCAACTTCTCCGGGCGCTTCTTCAACGTCTATCAATATGGCGTCGGCGAGAAAACCGAACTAATCGACTACGACGCCCTGGAAGCGATGGCGGATGAACATAAACCGAAGTTGATCTGCTGCGGTGCCAGCGCCTACTCGCGCATCATTGACTTCAAGCGCCTGCGCAAAATTGCCGACGGCGTGGGCGCCTATTTGATGGCGGACATGGCACATATTGCCGGTCTGGTAGCTGGCGGGTGCCACCCCAATCCGGTCCCCTATTGCGAGTTCGTCACCACCACCACACATAAAACGTTGCGCGGCCCGCGCGGTGGTCTGATCTTGTGTCAGGAACGATTCGCGGCCGATATTGATCGGCAAGTGTTCCCCGGGATCCAAGGCGGGCCGTTGATGCACACGATCGCGGCAAAAGCCGTTTGCTTTCAGGAAGCGCTGCAACCGGAATTCAAGGACTATGCGCAACAGGTGGTCAGCAATGCACAAACCCTCGCAGCGGCGCTGGAACAACATGGTGTGCGCATCTGTTCGGGAGGCACGGACAACCATCTGATGCTGGTGGATTTAACCCCCTTGGATGTCTCCGGCAAGGACGCGGCCGCGGCCTTGGATCAGGCGCGGATCACCGTGAACAAAAATGCGATTCCTTTTGACACGAGGAGTCCATTCGTTACATCCGGCATCCGGCTCGGCACCCCCGCCGTGACCACGCGGGGTATGGCGGAGGAGGACATGAAGACGATTGCCGACTTTATCCACCGAATTTTGGAAAAACCGGAGGACAAGAAAATCGTTCAACAGGTCCGCGACGACGTCATTGCCTTCACCGCGCAGTTTCCGGTGCCCTGATGGCGCCCGCTCCCAGAGCGCAGGCGGCGGCCTTGGTGGATGGGATGATCGATCATCTTCAACACCTGAAAGAATCCGGTCAGAAGTCCGTCCGCCTTGACCCGGACGTACTCGGCCAATTGGCGAAACCGATCGCGGGTCAGGTCATTCCGGGCGAACGGGCCGCGGTCCCTCCGCAAACCGCCGAACGCAGGGCACCGCCCCCTTCCGCCAAGCTTCCCGGCAAGCCAGCCGCCTCGGCCGCGCATGCGAGCGGGACCGCGTTGGGTGCAATTGCCGAACGCATCGCCGTGTGTACCGCCTGCGGCTTGTGCCAAACGCGGACCCGGACCGTGCCGGGGCAAGGTGCCACGCGCCCCGATATTCTTTTTGTTGGTGAAGGACCGGGAGCCGACGAAGACGCCCAGGGCTTGGCCTTTGTCGGACGTGCCGGCCAACTGTTGACCAAAATGATCAAGGCCATGGGCTATGAGCGGGAAGACGTGTGGATCGGCAACATTGTCAAGTGTCGGCCCCCCAATAATCGTGCGCCCTCACTCGAGGAAATGGCCGCCTGCCTCCCCTATCTTAAAGAACAGATTGGCTTGCTCCAACCCCGGGTCATGGTCTGTATGGGTGCGACGGCAGTGAAAGGATTGTTTGAGACCGCCACCCCGATCAGCAAGATTCGCGGCACGTGGCTTTCCTTCGAGGGCATCGACACCATGCCGACCTTTCATCCCGCCTACTTGCTGCGCAACCCCTCAGCCAAGCGCGTGGTTTGGCAGGACCTAAAGGCGGTCCTGGAGAAATTAGGCAAACCGGTGCCACAAGGATGAGCGCTTGCTCACCCTTAAATCGCGAGTGGCTAATCATATTCAAACATTTCACTGGCTCACTTTAGGGCGGGTACAACCAGTACCCGCGTACGGAAGGAGCAAAAATGCCACGCGAACGGATATTGGTCGTCGAAGACGATGAGGATATTCAAGAGTTGATACAATACAACCTGGCCAAGGAAGGCTTTCAGGTTCAAATCGCATCGTCCGGGGAAGCTGCACTCGAGGCGGTGACCGCCACGCTACCGCATCTCGTGGTGTTGGACTTGATGTTGCCCGGTGTGGATGGCTTGGAGGTCTGCAAGCGGATTAAGAATAATCCCAAAACCATGCAGGTCGCGATCATCATGCTGACGGCTAAGGCCGAAGAAAGCGACATCGTCGTGGGACTCGAGCTGGGCGCCGACGATTACGTGACGAAGCCGTTCAGTCCTAAAGTGCTGATTGCGCGCGTACGCGCCTGCCTGCGCCGCAAGATGCAGGAGTTGCCGCCGGAACATGCGACGATCCGCATCGGCGACTTGACGATCGACCCCGCCAAACACCGGGTAACCGTCCAAGGTGACGTCGTGGATTTAACCGCGACGGAATTCGGCGTCCTCCATTTTCTCGCGCGCAAACCCGGGTGGGTATTTACACGCCAACAGATAGTGGATGCGGTGAAAGGTGAAGACTATGCCGTCACCGATCGATCCGTGGACGTCCAAATGGTTGGTTTACGACGCAAGCTGGGTCCCGTCGGCGATCTCATCGAAACCATCCGCGGGGTGGGCTATCGCTTTTGTGAGGACTAACCCATGATCCGCAAGGGAAGTCTCTTATCCCGCTGGTTGACTTACTACCTGCTCACGGCCGGCCTCCTGGTCCTAGCGTTGATCGCCCTTACCTCTGACATCTACAGTGGCGATGATCCCGCTACACTGCGCCGGAACGTCGAGGGGTTTGCTCTAGCCGTCATTGTGATCATGACCGGACTGGCCTGGGTCTTGTGGCTGCCGTTGGCCCGGAGGCTGGAGCGAATTCAAGACGCGGTTAACGGATATGCCAAGGGCCACTACGACAAGCGTCTACCGGCCGAGGGCCGAACGGAATTAGACGTGTTATCGGCGGACTTGAATTGGATGGCGCAACAGTTGCACCTGCACAGTATCGTCGAGCGGGAACGCCAACAGCAACAGGAAGCCGTCATGACCAGCATGATTGAAGGCGTCATCGCCATCGATATGGACGGCTGCATCATCAGCATCAACCGGGCGGCCCGGGAACTTTTGCATTTGAATGGCGGGGATCTCTCCGGTCAGTTGATTTCCCGAATCGTTCGCCAGGACGCACTGATTCAATTTATCCGACGCGCCTTGAGCGAAACCGAACCCGTTCATGCGGATGTGGCGCTACAGGGCAATGGCCACCATCAGCTCGAAGTGGTCAGCAATGCCTTGATCGGCCCCACGGGGAAACCCTTGGGCACCTTAATTGTGATGAACGATGTCACCCATGTGCGCAAATTGGAACGCATGCGCCGTGATTTCGTTGCCAATGTCTCCCATGAATTGCGCACGCCGATCACCAGTATCAAGGGCTTTATGGAGACGTTACTGGAGGGCGCGTTGAACGATCCGAACGACGCGCGGCGGTTCATAGAAATCATCGCCAAACAAGCGGATCGGTTGGACGCGATTATCGAAGACCTGTTAAGCCTTTCCCGTGTCGAACAGGATGCGGAACGTGGCGAACTTCAGTTGCAGGAGGAGCGTTTGGCCAGTGTTTTGCAGGCAGCAGTCCAATTATCACAAGCGAAAGCGGATGCGTGCGGAATCGCCCTGCACGTGCATTGCCCCGACAGCTTGCGTGCCCATATGAACGCGCCGCTCTTTGAGCAGGCTGTAGTTAACTTGATCGATAATGCGATTAAGCATAGCGAAAGCGGACAGGCCATCCACGTCACAGCAGACGTGCAGGACCACGAGGTACGCATTGATGTAACCGACATGGGCGCGGGGATCGCCAAGGAACATCATGCCCGCATTTTTGAACGCTTCTATCGGGTCGACAAATCACGCAGTCGCAAATTAGGCAGCACCGGACTGGGGCTCTCGATTGTCAAACACATCGTCCAAGCCCATGGGGGCCGGGTATCGGTCGAGAGCAGCCTCGGCAAGGGCAGTACCTTCACGATCAGCTTACCTCGCTAAGCGCGTGGACCGTCAATCCGGGTATCCGGCCGAAATGGCGGCGATTGCGAGTTAAAAGTGGACGATTGGCGGTCAAGGCACATCGCGAAAATATCGGCTGGGCGCGCGGGTTTACTGCTTCAAAACGTGAGACCGGTTGTGCCGGATTCAACCGAAACCAGTTGACGTGCACGGGCTTCTAATCGCGCGCTCATCAAAAACTAATCAAATGTCTCTTTCATGATGCCCCCGCCTGAAAGAGGTGAAATCCGATACGGAGGCTAAAGAAAAATGAATAAGACGATGAGAAGATTGATTGCACTAGCGTTGGTCAGCGTAGTGGGAAGTACGCAGGCGCAGTTGGCGGTGGATCCCAATTTGCCTGAGTATACACCGGTTTCCGGTATTTCCGGTAACCTAAACTCCATCGGGTCGGATACCCTCAACAATTTGATGCTGATGTGGGCGGAGGGTTTCCGAGCCATCTACCCCAATGTCAACATACAGATTCAAGGGGCTGGCTCAAGCACTGCGCCGGCGGCGCTGATCGATGGGACGGCACAAATCGGCCCCATGAGTCGGCCGATGACCGGCTCGGAAATCGATCGTTTTGAGGCACGCTATGGCTATGCGCCGACGGAGATTCGTGTGGGCATTGATGCCCTGGCTGTGTTTGTCCATCGCGACAACCCGATTCGCGGACTCAACCTGCAACAGGTCGATGCGATCTTCTCCAGCACCTACCGCCTGGGCGGCAGCCCAATCATGACGTGGGGCGATGCCGGCTTGTCCGGGGACTGGGCCAATCGCCCGATTTCCCTCTACGGCCGCAACAGCGTCAGTGGAACCTATGGCCTGTTTAAGAATATCGCGCTGGGCGGCGGTGATTTCGATGACGCCCGCTATCAGGAGCAGCCCGGCTCGTCCACGGTGGTGCAATCCATTACAGCGGATCGTTTCGGCATCGGCTACTCGGGCATCGGTTACGGGACCTCCGGAGTCCGGGCCATCCCACTGGCCGCCGGTGACAGCGAAATCCTGCATGAGCCGACTCCGGAGAACTGTATTTCAGGAGATTATCCGCTGGCCCGTTTCTTGATGGTGTATGTGAACAAAAACCCACGCGAGCCGATGGATCGCTTGACGTACGAATTCATCCGCTTCATCAACTCGCGGCAAGGCCAGGAAGTCGTCGTCCGGGACGGATTCTATCCGCTACCTGCGGTTGTCGCAGCCGACACAATGAAAACAATCGAATAAAACTTTCGGAACAGGGGCTCGGTCGGCATCCGCCACTGGCCCCTGGTTCCGGTTACTCCTTGCTCGTTCCTGCGACTCGTGACCGCTGATCCCAAATCCAAACCACTGCCCGAACGCTTCGTCGTCGCGCCAGCGACGTTGTGGTTTGACCGCTTTATGAATCACTTCATCAAGGTGGGCGGTCTGGCGATTATTGTGGCGGTCTCACTTATCTTTATCTTCATCCTGCTGCAAATCATCCCGCTCTTTCGCGGGGCGCGCGTCGAACCCGCCGGGTCCTCGCCCATTCCGGCAGGGGATTACGTCTTGATGGGCATGGATGAATGGGGTGAATTACCGTTCTTCTTGGACACGGAGGGGCAGTTGCATTTCGTTGACACGCTCGATCCGGACGGCCCCCACCATCGCGATCCCTTCACCAAAGGCCCATCCTTTGCGCGGGAACGCGGCATCAGCTTTGTCCACTATTTGGCCTATCAACAGCAATTGCTTTACGGCACCGACGACGGCCACTTTTCAATCATCGACATTCGCTATCGCCCCACCTTTCCGGATCGAGGCGGACGGGAAATCCAAGTCGCCCTGTCCGAATCCCCTCTCTTCCCCATTGGTCATGAGGATCAGCCGATTCTCAAGCTGGCATATGGCGATGGTGCGGGACGCAAATTGGTGGGCGCGCTGCAGCGCATGAACGATACCTATAGCCTGCACGCGGTCACCTTACTGCAACGCCGATCGCTCATGGGCGCCGGCGAGACGGTGGTCGACCGCAACTTCGATCTCTCCCACTATGTGGACGGGGAACCGAGTCATCTCCTGATTCCTGCCGATGCCGATGCCTTACTGATCACCTTTACCGATGGCCGGGTCCGCTATCTCCACTTTAACGGTCGCGAATTTACTGAACGGCAGGTGTTCACCCCCTTCAGCCATGAAGACGATCCCCGACTCGCCAGTTTACACTTTCTGCTCGGCGATGTGTCCCTGGTGATGACCTCGACGACGGGAGCGAACAAGATCTACAGCATCTACCGCGATCCGGAACTGGACATGCGTATCTGGGGGCATACCAAGACCTTCCCTCCCCTCACCGGTGGCGCGACGGTCTATTCCGCCGCTATGCGAAACAAGGCCTTCTTGATCGGACGGGACCGCTTCGCCTCGCTGCGCTACGGCACCACCGAATCGACGCGCTGGGAAACGGAATTGCCCTTTGACATCCAGTTTGCCTTGCTGGGACCCCGCTACAATCGCCTGTTCTTTCTAGACACCGATTTCATACTGCACGACTACACGCTGAACGACCCCCATCCGCAAGCGGGCTGGCGGACCTACTTTGGCCGGATCCAGTACGAAGGCCAGGCGACCGCAGAATTCACTTGGCAATCCACCGGAGGCCGTGATGATTTTGAACGGAAATTGTCATTGGTCCCCTTGATCATTGGCACCCTCAAAGGCACCCTGTACGCGCTACTCTTTGCCTTGCCGATTGCGTTGCTGGCCGCCCTCTACACCTCGCAATTTCTCAAACCGAAAATCAAGCGGTACGTAAAGCCGCTGATGGAGATTATGGCCTCCTTGCCGTCGGTAGTACTGGGTTTTCTCGCCGCCCTTTGGCTGGCCCCGATCATCAGCAACGATGTCCCGGCCGTAATCCTGGCCATCGCGGGCGTGACGGCCGCGGCCTACGGATTCGGATTTGTCTGGGGCCACCTGCCCCAACGTATCCGCCTGCGCTTGAAGCCCGGCTATGAGTTCCTTGTCTTCATGCCCCT
>SKLK01000200.1 GCA_007123265.1 Kiritimatiellia bacterium | reverse complement strand
TTCTGCCGCTTCGACGCCAAGTCGTGCCAGCGAGCCAATATAAACGTACATAACGGTACCCGGCATCATGCCAATCCAAGACGCAAGCACATAGTCGCGCAGGCGCAAGTTGGTTAGGCCATACGCGTAATTGAGAAGGTTGAACGGAAAGATGGGAGAAAGACGAGTCAACCCTACAATCTTCCAGCCTTCCCGCCCCACGGCGATGTCAATGGCGGAAAATTTCGGGCTCCCTTCAATTTTACGCGCGACCCAGTCCCGGGCCAGATAGCGTCCGACAATGAAGGCGACGGTTGCGCCGAGCGTGGACGCGATCGAGACCAGGATCGATCCGCGGATTACGCCGAACAACGCGCCGGCACCCAGCGTCAGGGCGGATCCAGGAATGAAGAAAACACAGGCGACAATGTACGCCAATATCAGAACAAGAGGACCGATGACGCCGAGGGCGTCGATCCAATCAAGCAGCGCCCGGAACGCTGATGCCATTGCGCCGGTACCCTGAACAATGTCGTCCAGTCCCGCCTGCATGGTCTCCGCTGCCTCCAGAATCGCTTCCGGTTCGAGGCGTGTCGTGTAATCAGAATTCGCATAGGCATATTGAATAACGCCTTCGGTATCGACTAAGAATACGGCTGGCACGGGCAGGAGTTGATGGTCGTGGCCAGATGCTTCTGCGAGGTCAATGCCGAATTCGTCGTACCTGTCAAGGGTGGCGGGATCAACGCGGAAAGCCACGCCGAAGGCTTTTGCGGCATCCATCGAAGCGTCCGAAAGGAGTTCATAGCCAATCTCCACGCCTTCGACATCGATATTCAGTTTCGCGGGACGATCCGGACTGATGGCCAGAAGCTGGAAGCCGCGACGGTTCAGCTCGTCTTCCACATCAGCCAGTTCCGATAAATGCTCGGTGCAATATGGACACCAGCCGCCACGATAGAAGATCAGGACCGAGGGCTGCTCGGCTATGCGATCGCGCAGGCGGACTTCCTCGTCCTGCCCCGTTCGCACCGTAACATCCGGAACCGTGTCGCCCTTTTGTAAGGGTTCGGCGGCATACAGGGGAAGCAAAGCACACAGCAAGCTAAGAATTAGTATTTTTTTCAAGGTTCTTTCCTCTCTTCGCTCTTAATCCAATCCACATACGAAACCGCCGCTTCGCCCGTATCATCCGAATCATTCATGATCGCAATACGAGCCATGGTTGGCGGATCTTCGCCAAACGCCCGTTGATAATCTTCAACGATATGCACCGTTTGCTCCTTCCATTCGCCGACGTGCTCTGCGCCACGTTGCAGCGGGATCATGCGGGCACGGTCCGTATATGGGTTGGGATATGTATCCGGCGCATCCACCGCGCTGGCCCAAACATAATTGAGGGTGCTGTGCGGTGGATACTCGCCATAGATTAATCGCGCGGCACGGTATTGAACCCGTTGCCGGAAGGATGTCTTGTCGGGATCATAGTCGAACAACACATAAATTCGAACCGGATAATCATCGCCGTCCTTAGATTCCACGTTGGTGTTCGAGTAGATATTGTCCACTCGCCAGCGCCAACTTAATCGCGGGTATTCATAAATATTGATGGTCTGTTTACTGACCAATCCGGAAGCAGAGGCCTCGCTTTCCGCGCGCAACACGGAGCCCGCATCCGTATCTGTAATTCGATACGTTGAGTGCTCCTCGATTCGGGGAAACGTCAATGGCTCCCATGCACCCAAGGATTCGAACGACTCCCGAAAAAGTCCGTCGCCCATACTTATGCCCGGAAGGAACATCAACAGTCCGAGCGCTACCGATTGCTTAAACGTTTTGCTTGTTTTCATGTGGATACGAGACCTGCAGGACACAAATATTCCTGGAATAATTCTTTTTCATTTGCCTCCTATCCAAAACATCAAGGAGACGCATCACGATGAAGTATAGAATATCAATCAGAGAAATCATCATAGGGCTGGGCGCAACAATAGCATGCTCGGTCATGGCTCAATCACTCATCTACTTCAATACCGACAACTTAACCGTACCCTCCAATCAGTTAAGGTCTGGCGGTCCACCAAAGGACGGCATTCCCGCACTCACTCGCCCCGATATGATCCCTGTCGAAATGGCCACGTACTTACAGGAGGATGATCGCATCGTGGTGGTGCGAAGCGGCGACGAGGTACGCGCGTATCCGATCCCAATCTTGAACTGGCACGAGATTGTTAATGATGTCATCGATGACACGGCCGTGGCCGTGATCTATTGCCCGCTCTGCGATTCTGTATCGGTTGTTGAACGCCTTGTAGAGGACGAAGTATTGGAGTTTGGTGTCAGCGGATATCTATACGAGTCCAATGTGCTGATGTTCGACCGTACGCATGACGCATTGTGGTCGCAAATTGGCATGACGGCGATCAGCGGACCGTACGCAGGCCGCTCATTACGCCATCTACCTTGGGAAATTGTGTCGTTTGGTGCCTTACAGGAGGCCAATCCCGAGGCGCTCGTCATGTCTCGCGAGACAGGGCATCACCGTGATTATGCTAGCAATCCATATGAAAGCTATTTTCGGCGTGGCTCTCCTATGTTTCCGGTTTCTAAGACAGATCGTCGCTTGCCGCGCATGGAGCCCATCGTCGGGATTCGTGCGAACAATATCGTGCGGGCCTATCCCGTGGAGGCCATCGTGGATGCAAAAGATGGACGTCTCTATGATGGTGTTCACAATGAGCGTTTATTACTGGAAGCGGACGATTCGGGACGCGTACGCGTGGTCGAATTACCTTCCGACACGCAAGTTGTGCACACCTTTTGGTTCACCTGGGCTGCGCTTCATCCGGACACAGAAATCTATCGACCACGCTGATTGAGGGGCTGGAGTCAGAAAAGCGGCAAGTCGGTGGGGGGAGCGTGTGAATGAAATTCCTTCATACCCATTCCTAGTCGGCGGCTCACGAAAAAGGGGGCTGATGGATAACTTCTTTGGGAATAAATCGCGACATCACGCCCTCGCGCAAGTATGAGATATTATTAAAATAGGATGTGCAATATGACCGGAGCGATAGAACAAATATTAGAACAGGGCCAATATTTAGTGACGACTCTGAAGCAGGAGCAATACGACCTTCCGGTGCGAGAGGCATTTGGCGCTACCATTGGAGCGCATTACCGCCACAGCTTGGAGCATTTTCAAGCGGTTTTAGACGTGGATGCAGAAGGTGTCATTGATTACGATGCCCGAGCTCGAGATGAAGAGATCGAGAAGGACAAAGAGGCGGCGTTGCGCGCCACAAAAAAATTATTAACGGCCTGCCGTAGTCTCGATGTGAAGGTGCACGATCCGGTAGCAGTACGGTGTGCAGTAACTGCTAAGGGCGAAGATTCACCGCTGGTGACTTCTTCATACGAACGGGAGTGCATGTACGTAATAGTGCATGCCATTCATCACTATGCTTTGATCGCCTGCATGTGTCAGCTAATCGATGTGCCGGTCCCAAGCGGTTTTGGCATGGCGCCTTCCACGCAACGGCATCAACGATCACTGGCCACACACGCCTAACACCAAAGAGAGTTCACGCATGTGTACCGTTAGCTGGACCCTGTCCGATTGTGGATATGAGGTATTCTTCAGTCGCGATGAAAACCGAACTCGCCCAGAAGGAGTCCCCCCGCAGAAGTGGCGAACCGAAGGGACGCCCTGGATGGCCCCCCGTGATCCTCAAGGGGGAGGCACATGGATTTGGGTCAACCAGTACCGAATGGCGGCTTGCATTATGAACGCCTATGAGACGGACCCGGCATCTGATTCACCAGGGTATCGAAGCCGCGGGCTGTTTTTGCAATCGCTGGCGCCATGCCCAGATGTGAACACCTTGGCGCAGCAGGCCCAGGAAGAGTTAAGAACCCATACGTACCGCCCCTTCTTCCTGCTAGCTTGGAATGAATTGGGTCAGCCTCAACTTTGGCAGGGCTGCGACAGCGAATTGACTCACCTTCACCCCCCTCCTCAGCCGATGTTATCCACATCGTCTTTCAATCCGCGCGTTGTGCTGGAAGCGCGCAGAAGAATGTTTGAAGCCATTTGCCCACCGGGCGGCATGCCTTCCTCCTTCGTCTTAAGACAATTTCACGAGGATGCAGACTCTACACCTGCGCCCGAAACCGTGCGCATGTCGCGGCCCGATGCGCGCACCGTCAGCCTGACCCGCGTCAGTGTCAGGGACGAGGAAATCTGCATGATGTATCGCCCGCGACCGAATGACGCGGCTTTCGGTCGTCCGATGACCTGCCGGTTGAATCCGGCCCATGCAGGGGATACAGCATGACCACGCGTCCCATTGATACATCCCACATTTTCGCTCCAGGACCGATCCGCTCCGCCTATCGAATGGTTCAACCCATCGTGGAGCACGCTCTTGGCCTGTCTTCTTTATGGAAGGTGTATGATCGTGTCCAGGCGGACTCTCCCGATGTGGCCTCCTTCGCCCGGAACAGTCTGCGTGAATTAGGCGTCCAGATTTCGTTCGATCCAGCCTTGCTAAAAGCGCTGGAACAAGCTCGCGGTCCGCTATTAATTTGCGCGAATCATCCTTTTGGCGGTCTCGAATTTATTGCGCTGACCCTGGCTCTGGAGGAAGCGCGTCCGGGAGAATGGAAGTTTCTCGGGAACGAAATAGTCTGCTCCGTACCGGAATTGCGTCCCCGCTTGATTCCAGTGACTCCCTTTGGCGAGCGCACCTCTCGCTCCCGTGAGAATCGGACAGCCATTACAGAAGCCCTGCAGTATCTGAAAGGCGGCGGGATCCTGGGTCTTTTTCCTGCCGGGCGCGTCTCCTTCAATCACGACGGTTTCAAAACCGTGTGCGACGGGCCCTGGACCCCTCATGCGCCCCGGCTAGCCGCTCGCACCGGAGCAAGCATATTGACCATTGCCATTCCCGGTCGTAACAGCCGCTTCTTTCTCTCCATTCCCAATGCCTGGAGACAGGCACGAGCGATGATGCTTGCCCGCGAAATGATGCATCCCGTAGAGCGCACCGTGCGGCTCATGCTGGCGTCAGCTTATACGCCACAGGAAACAACAAGGTTATATCGCAAGGCTGCCCGCCCCGCGGACCGTTTGCGAGCCGATGTCTATGTCCACATGGATGTGGAGCGGTGCGCGCACAGCTCTAAGAAAAGCGCGAACAAAGAATCACATCTAAGCGTGCCGGTGGATGATTCCATTCCCCGCGAGTCCACGCTGGAGGAGGTCGCCCGCGTCCGGGATACCGCACGGGTGACGGAGCATGGCGATTTTGACCTCTTGCTGGCGCGCGGAGATTGCATACCCGCACTGCTTCAAGATCTCGGGGCTCGCCGAGAATTGACATTCCGATTGGCGGGACAGGGAACCGAACAAGCCCGTGATGTCTCACCGGAAGACGCATACTATCACCACTTGATTTTGTGGGACCGGATCGCCGGTCAAATTGCCGGCGCTTATCGCGTCGGAATTGTGCGCGAGATTCTCGCTGAACATGGAGCTGCCGGCTTGTACCTGGACCATATATTCGACATTCATCCAGATTTCTACCTCCAAGTAGGGTCCTCGTTTGAACTAAGCCGATCTTTTGTCATGCCGGATTATCAACGAGACAACCGGGCCCTCGCGGGCCTATGGAAAGGGCTCGCCTCAGCGGCAATCAAGTATGACGCCCACACCTTCTTCGGGTCCGTGACCATATCCAACGCACATCATCCTGTTTCCCGCTCCCTGTTGGTCGCATTTCTTCAACGCCAGTACGCCGATGATCCCGATTTTACCCGTCGTGTCCGCGCACGAACACCTTTTGCCCACACAACGAACTATCATGAGCTAGTCGCCGACGCGTATGCCGACGCCACTATTGATGCCCTGGAGCCGATTGTGCGCCGAATTGAGCATGAGGAGCGCGGTATCCCCCCGCTGATGCGGTATTACTGCGCGCTGGGTGCGAAATATAGCGCATATCATGTTGAACCAACTTTTCAGGACGCGCTGTATTGCCTGCTGCGCGTAGACCTCGAAACCATCCCCGCAGCCTACAAACGACGATTCCTTGGCTCGCAAGTAAATCGCGCCCAATGAGTGCGAGGACGATATTCGCGCAGCCATCACGCAAGCACTCGAAGAGACGGATCCAGTTGAACATGCCGACTTGCAATAGATACGCTTGAGGGGCAAGCAAGGCGTTGGCATACTCCAGAGAGATTATGTCAACGCACCTGCATCCAGATAACCTAGCTTTGCGCAACAAATACCGCGTGACGGGTTGGTTTTATGACATCTTGGATTATCCGTGGGAGCGGCAATATCGGAAATGGCGGCCCAGCTTGCTGGAGTCAGTCCAAGGCCAGGTCCTCGAAGCGGGCGTGGGCACGGGGCATAATCTGGCGTCCTATCCATCTGACGCTCAGGTCACAGGGATTGATTTAAGCAAGCGCATGCTGGCCAAGGCTCACCGGCGAGCACAACGCGCCGCGTGCAATGTCGAGCTTGTGCAAGCCGACGCGACGCAATTGCAGGCACTGTCCGCCAATCAGTACGATTGGTATATCGCCACCTTCCTCTATTGCGTCATGCCCGACACATTGCAGCCGGTGGCGTTGGCGGAGATGGCTCGCGTACTCAAGCGCGGAGGACAATTCAAACTGGTCGAGATTCTTTACTCCAACGATCCAGGCATACGCCGTCGGCAGGAGCGGATGGCCGCTTTCGTCCATCGCGTGTACGGCGCACGGTTTGACCGCCAAACACTCAGTCACATTCGTGCGATACCTAACCTCGAGGTAACGCAGACCACGTTCCTAAAAGACGACACGTACCTGCTGATCGAAGGTCGAAAATCAGCAGGTACGGTCGAGTAGAATAAAACGGATTGTCTTAGCTGCAGCTCGTCTTCTTGCTGCCACAGGACGCTTCCGCTTCGCCACATTCGGGCTTTTCTGCCTCCCCACAGCCTCGTTTTTCTCCTGAATCACAAGCTGGCGCTTCCTTGCCAGCACAGTCAGGCGAGGAGTTCTTTGTCGCACAAGCGGAACCGGCAAACACAGCGGGGGCACTGATCGCAAACAAACCCGCAATGCCAAGCAATAATATCTTTTTCTTCATTCCATTGTCCTTTCTTTCGGTTACATACATTTCTATACAGTCAGAGATAAGAGCGCTCACGTTAGTTTTTTTATTCCCGTTTTTTTGCCGCGCATTTTAAGGTTCACACTTCTGGCAGGACGGCCAGGATCAGACGGGAAAGATTTTCAACATTTTGGCGGAAGATATTGACCAGGTCTTCAACCCGCAAAGGCGGTTCATCAGTTTTCCAGCAGTCGAAGTCGGTAACGACGGCAATGGCGGCATAGTGAAGCCCCAGTTCGTTCGCAAGGATGCATTCGGGAGCAACCGTCATATTGACGAGGTCGGCCCCCCACAGCCGAAACATGTTGGATTCGGCGCGCGTGGAGAAGCGATTGCCTTCAATGGTCAGGATCGTACCGCCGTCGTGGATTATGAGCCCTAACTCCTGTCCTTTCCGAACAAGTCCTTGCCGCAGTGCTTGATCGAACGGCTCCGCCATCGCTGTATGTTTTGCGTTCATCACGCCGGGCTCAAACGCATCAAAAAACGTGGCCGCACGAAGGCGGGTAAAATCAATGAATTGATCGGGAATGACAAAGTGTCTGCGCCCTAACTCTGCGCGTAAAGAGCCGCAGGCAGCGGTAACCAACACCTGCTCACAGCCTAACTCCTTCAAGGCCCAGATATTGGCGCGATTGTTTACTTGCGTGGGTGGGATCGTGTGCTCGCGGCCATGACGAGCCAGAAGAACCACATCTCGTCCAGCCAGCTTGCCGCGCAAAAACGGTGCAGATGGATCGCCATAGGGCGTCGAAACACTTGTCTCCTCGGCCGATCCCATGAACTCAGGATCGTCCAATCCCGTTCCGCCGATGATGCCAATGGGATTCATTTCAGTGCAACCTCCAGATCAACAGCACGCGCCTCCACCTACTTTTCCGCTGCACTCACTTTTCGGCGGACCGCAATCGAACGCGCCGTAGTGTACGGATCGATCGCCCGTGACCGTGAAGTGCTTGGCATACCGCGTCTCTTGCAACATGGCCGCCGTATTCCCGCAAACCAACATCGGCTTACCCGCAATAAAGCGGTGATGCTCGGCCAGATCAAAATGATGCGGCCAGTCGGTGATACCGCCGTCATAGGTAGCGGTCTGGCCATAGTCTTCACAGATGTCCTCAAGTCCAGGCAAGTTGAAGACGCGCACGGTAACGGAATAGAAATCCACCATCCCGATCTTCTCTTCAATCTCGCGCGATCCCAATTCCAGTCGTCGGCTGGAAAGAACACGATAATCGCGAATGCCCAAGTTCAGCAACAGACGCCGAAAATCTTCGCGATACAGCGCACCGGCCAGACATTCTCCATGCAAAACCGGATCAGCTTGCAGATCCAACGGGACGCGTCGGCCCGAGAACACGTCGGAAAATATCAGTTCCCCACCCGGTTTTAGCACACGAAATATTTCCGAGAAGACGGCTTCCTTGTCAGGCGAGAGATTGATGACGCAATTGGACATGACGACGTCAACAGAGTGGTCAGCAATCCCCGCTGCGCGCAGGTCTTCCATGTACCCGTGTCGAAACTCCACATTGGGAGATGCATAGCCAAACCGCTCCATTTGGGTGTCGAGATTGCGATGCGCAACGGATAATTGTTCCTCGGTCATGTCCACACCGATAACGTTCCCTGTGGGGCCGGTCAGCTTTGCGGCAACAAACACATCACGGCCAGTACCACAACCAAGATCCAGCACGGTACAGCCGTCGAGCACTGCAGGAATCGGCGACCCACAGCCGTAAAACCGCTGAATGACCTCGTCATTGATCTCGCATAAAGCAGACTTGACCGAGGGTGTGAGTCCATCGTCTGTGCAAGAACACGCACTCGTCTTGAGGTCCTTGCTGCCCTGCAAAATCGTACCGTAATATTCTTTGATTGCGTCTTTATTTAAGGTTTGGGTCATGATTTCCTTTTACTGACTCTCGCATCAGACACGAAATATGCAAAGATGCCGG
>SKLK01000083.1 GCA_007123265.1 Kiritimatiellia bacterium | reverse complement strand
TTCCCGCAACAGGTGCCGATCACGGAAGATGAGCCGCAGCGTCCCGTAAATCCGTACGGGGAATCGAAGTTGATGTTCGAAAAAATCCTCCAATGGACCGCGTCTCAACATGGCATCGAGCCGGTGTTCCTGCGCTACTTCAATGCCTGCGGAGCGACGACGGTGCGAGGGGAGGACCATGATCCGGAATCCCATCTGATCCCGCTGGTCTTGTTTGTGGCCCAAGGGAAGCGGGACAAAGTGCTGATCTTCGGCGATGACTATGATACGCCCGACGGCACCTGTATCCGTGACTACATTCACATTGTGGACTTGGCACAGGCGCACATACAGGCCCTGACCACGCCCGTGACCGGCGCGTTCAACCTGGGCAACGGCAGCGGCTACTCGGTTAAGGAAGTGATCGAAATGGCGCGCGCGGTGACCGGGCAACCGATTCCGGCAGAGATTGCGCCACGCCGTCCGGGCGATCCGGACCGCTTGGTCGCCGCTGCGGATAAAGCGCACAAGATGCTGGGCTGGCAGCCTCGTTATCCCGACCTGCGCACGATTATTACCCACGCCTGGGACTGGCACCAGGCGCACCCGAACGGCTATCCCGAGTGAAGCGGTGGCGGGCGGAATTGGTTTCCACCGGAGCCGAGCTGCTAAGCGGGCGCTCGGTCAATACGCATGCGCAGTATCTCGGCACGGTCCTGGGCCGGCTAGGCATCGAGCTGATGCGGGACACGACCATCCGGGATGATGGCCCCACGATTCAGGCCGTTGTCGCGGCGGCGGCCCAGCGCGTGGAGTTGGTATTTGTCACCGGCGGACTGGGGCCCACCAACGACGATGTCACGCGGGATGCACTGGCCGCCTACTTGGGCCGACGCGTGGTTATGGATGACGCGTCGCTCGCGGTGTTGCGTGAGCGGATGCAGCAGATCGGCCGGGCCATGACGCCGGCCCGTGAACGGCAGGCGTTGATCGTCGAGGGGGCTCACGTACTGCCGAATCCCGTCGGCGCGGCGCCCGGCGAGATCATCCACCAGAATGGTGTCTATTTCATTGTGCTACCCGGTCCACCTGTTGAGTTCCGGGCACTGATGGAGTCTGCGGTGGTGCCGTGGCTGCAAGAGCAGGTGCATGGAACGGTTGCGCTTCGGGAACGCGTGTTGCTAACCCACGGGTTGGGAGAGGGCGATATTGTGCATCGTTTCGAGCAAGCCGATTTCCCTCCCGCCGGAATCGTCACGGCCTTTTGTGCCGGGGTCGGCCGGGTTGAGGTGCGCTTGCATCCCGCCGATGCGACGGTTCCGGATGACGCATTGGATCAGGCGGCGGCTACCGCCGCCGCTTTGTTGGGCGCCGCCGTGTATGCAACACAGCGGGTTGAGTTGGAGGAGTTGATCGGGCAGCGCCTGCGTGATCTGGGGTGGACAATCGCCACCGCCGAGTCCTGTACCGGCGGGCTGATCGGCAGTCGGTTGACCTCGGTGCCCGGCAGTTCCGATTATGTGGCCGGCGGGATCGTGGCGTATGCGGATGCCGTTAAGCACGAGCTCCTCGGCGTGGATGCCGCGCTGTTGCGCTCGGAAGGCGCTGTCAGCGCGGCCGTGGCGGAGGCGATGGCCGTTGGCGTGCGTCAGCGCTTGGGCGCAGACGTGGGGGTGTCGGTCACCGGCATTGCCGGGCCGGGGGGCGGATCGGCGGACAAGCCGGTGGGCTTGGTTTTTAGCGCCGTGGCGCTGCCGGATCAGGTTGAGGTGTTCCGCGATCAATTTCCCGGTACGCGGGAGACCGTGCGCGAGGCGGCCTGTCGTGCGCTGCTGATGCGGGCTTGGCAAGCGCTACGCGGCCGTTGAAGGCGTCGTCGGGGCAGGATGATCGTGATAGCGTGGTTCGGCGCTTTGCTTGATGCCAACCAGAATCTCGTAGGGAATGGTGCGGCAGAGCTTGGCCAGTTCCCCGGCCCAAATCTCCGCGTGGCCTTGGCGACCGATCAAGACCGCTTCGTCACCGGGTTCCGCCGGTTCGTCCAGGCCCACATCCACGGATATCCAATTCATGCTTACCCGGCCAATCACCCGGCACCGGCGTCCGCGGATGAGCACGTGCCCGCGATTGCTCAGCGCCCGGTGATACCCATCGGCATATCCCGCCGATAAGATGGCCATGCGCGTGGGAGCAGGTGTGACATGGGTTCCGTAGTAGCCGACCGGATAACCAGCCGGCACAGCCTTCACCTGCATGACCCGGCATTTCCACTCCAGAAACGGCGCGGTACGGAAACGCATTGCTGGATCGGTGGCGCCATAGCCGTACAGGCATATGCCGGGCCGAATTGCATCGAAATCCCAATCCGCGTAAAAGGAAATGGCGCGGCTGCTGGAGATGTGTTTCATCAGCGGTTTCCCGTGCAACGATTCGATGGTTCTGCATACCTGCCGGAATCGGTCCACCTGCCGCATCGCCGTGTCCGGTTGCTCGGGCTCCACCGTCGAAAAATGTGAGGCCAGTCCGGTGATGGCTAGGCCCGGTTCATCGGCCAAATCCCGAAACGTCTCCACGGCTTCTTCCCAACCCACGCCCAAGCGTCCCATTCCCGTATCGATTTTGAGGTGTGCCGATAGGTGATGGCCCTCGGCCCGGGCCGCTGCGCTGAGGGCGCGACCATGCGCTACGTTGACCACCATCGGTGTGAACCGCTCCTGCGCCGCGGTGGCCGCCGTGTCTGCCGGGATCACGCCCATGATCAATATATCGGCCTGAGGCAACGCCGCGCGCAGCGCCAGGGCCTCGTGTATATGCGCTACGCCAAACCAGCGGACACCCGCCTGCCAAGCCACCCGGGCCATCGGTACCAAGCCATGACCGTACGCATCCGACTTGACCACAAAGATGATCTGCGTCGCGGGCGATACCGCTGTTTGTAGCGCCTGAATATTATCCCGCAGCACCGCGGTGTTGATGTCTAACCAGCAATTGCTCATTTTACCGCGTGCGATCCCTTCAGGGGCAACCCAAGCTTTGTCGCAAGCTTAGTCGCGAGCGTTGTCGACAACGATGTGATGCGAATAGGTTGACTCACGTACACGCATCGCGACATACGCGCTCTTTTGTATCATCTTTTTCTGGAAGATTCTCAAACGTATGGAGAAGGTTTTTGGGGTATTAGGCTGACGGACGATGCGCCTTTGCCGCTGTATCGGCTAATTCGTCAATGGTCCGGGCCACGGGCACCCCCACATCGCTGAAGGCCTGGATCTTGGACGCCGCCGTGCCTGCGCCACCGGAGACAATGGCGCCGGCATGGCCCATGCGCTTGCCCTCGGGCGCCGTCTGGCCGACGATATAGGCATAGACGGGTTTTGACATCTCCGAGCCAATAAACTCAGCGGTCCGCTCTTCCTCGTCCCCGCCGATTTCGCCAATTAGCACCACGGCATCCGTGTCCGGGTCCTGCTCGAACAGCGGCAGCAGATCGCGGAAACTCGATCCGACAATCGGATCCCCGCCCACGCCGATGCAGGTGGATTGGCCCACCCCACGTTCCGTTAAGGCATGCACAATCTCGTAGGTCAAGGTGCCACTGCGCGAAATCACGCCCATGCGGCCGGGGATATGAATGATGCCGGGCATGATGCCAATCTTGGCTTTGCCCGGTGAAATGGCGCCCGGACAGTTCGGGCCAATCAAGCGGCAGCCTTGCTTTTGCACATGGTGATAGGCCTCGACCATGTCGAGCACCGGTATGCCCTCGGTAATGCATACAATCAGGGGCACCGAGGCATCGGCCGCCTCCTTGATTGCCGCAGCGGCGAAACGGGCCGGCACATAAATAACCGTGGCGTTGGCTTGCGTTTCGGCCACGGCTTCGGCAACCGAGTTGAAGACGGGTAAGCCGTCTTCGGTCGTCTGACCGCCTTTGCCCGGCGTCACTCCGCCGACCACCTGCGTGCCGTACGCCAGCATTTGCTTGGTATGAAACGAGCCGTCCCGGCCCGTGATGCCTTGCACAATTAAACGTGTTTGTTGATCCACTAAAATACTCATACAGCCTCTCCTTTTGCGGCAGCGATGGCTTTCTTGACCGCGCTTTCAAATGAACTGGCCGTAATTAGCGGGGTGTCATTCAGCATGGCCATGCCCTCTTCCGCGTTGGTGCCGCCGAGGCGGATGACAATGGGCAGGGCAATATCAATTTGCGCATACGACTCGAGGATGCCCCGGGCAATGTCATCGCATCGGGTGATCCCGCCGAAAATGTTCACGAGGATCGCTTTAACCTTTGGATTGCTGGTCAGCAATTTAAAGGCGTGGACCACTTTGTCCGGGTTGGAGCTGCCGCCCACGTCAAGGAAGTTGGCCGGCTCGCCACCGAAAAAGTTAATCATATCCATCGTTGCCATGGCCAAACCAGCGCCGTTGACCATACAGCCGATGTCGCCATCCAGTTGCACAAAGCTGAGGCCCTTTTCCTTGGCCTCGATCTCGTTGATGTCCTCTTCATCCATATCCCGCAGCTCCAGGATATCCGCCTGACGGTACAGCGCGTTTTCGTCAAAATTGATCTTTCCATCCAGGGCGACCACTTCGTCCCGGTTGTTTAATACCAACGGGTTGATTTCGGCGAGCGAGCAATCTTTTTCGCGGAACAGCTTGAACAAGCCCCGCATCACGTCCAGTACGGCTGCTGCGGTTTCGGCCTTGGAAAACAAACGGCCGGCCACCTCGCGCGCTTGCTCTTCGGGAAAGGCGTCGCTGGTGGTGTGAAACGTCAAAATCCGTTCCGGCGTTTTCGCCGCCACTTCCTCAATATCCACGCCCCCGTCGGCACTGCAGATGAACGAAATGCCCTTCACCGCGCGGTCGAGGATAATGCCGAGGTACGCTTCTTCAACGATCTCCGCGTCCGATTCAACCACAGCCACTTTTTTGACCGTGATTCCTTTGATATCCATACCGAGAATCTTTTCCCCCGCGTCGCGCGCGGCGGCAGCATCGGCGACGACCTTGATGCCACCGGCCTTGCCGCGTCCGCCCACGTGCACCTGCGCCTTAACCGCAACCGTGCCGCCAAACTCCCGGGCCGCCGCTTCGACTTCCTCGGGCGTGGTAGCCAGTCGCTGTGGCGGTACGGGGATTCCGTAGTCGCGGAACAGATCCTTGGCTTGATATTCGTGAATTTTCATGCGCTTCCTTTCTCCCTTTCGCTTAAGCCGTCTGCGCCAATACCGCCTCAACACAGGCGCGGATACCGACTGCGACCTCCTTGATCCACGGACCCAGCATGTATGCCGGCGTGGACACCACGCGCTTGGAGCCGTCGATGACTATATTCTGTACCGTGCAGGCTTCGTGTTGTCCACCCATCTCTTCAATGGCATGGGCCGTGCCCTGATCGTTGCCGATGGTGAGTTTTACCCCCGGAATCAGTTTAGCGATCAAGGCCGGTGCGATGCAAATGGCCCCGATCGGCTTGCCGGCTTCATGCACCGCTTGCACCATCCGCGCCACGTCCGGATTCGGCTCCTGTTGCGCGCCGGCAAGGGCGAAATCGCTTAGATTCAGCGCCGCTCCAAAGCCGCCGGGCAGGATCAAGGCGTCGAGGCCGGTCGCGTCGACCTGCGCCACGTCCTGGATCCGGCCCCGCGCGATGCGAGCGGATTCCACCAGTACGTTGCGCGATTCCGATGTGGTTTCCCCGGTCAAATGATTCGTCACCTGTCGCTGCGGGATGTCGGGCGCCATGCACACGGCCTCTGCACCGGCCTCGTCCAGCGCCAGCAGGGTCAACACCGCCTCGTGTACTTCCGCTCCGTCCAAATAGCCGCAGCCCGATAAGATTACGCCGACTTTCTTCATGGGTCTGATCCTCCTCTGTCTCGCTGGTGCTCCTAGTCGTTTAAGTCCGGCATGAACCGTTCCACAGCCGCACGCAGTTCCGGGTTCAATTCCAGCGCGCGCTCGGCATACAATGTGGCCGGCCGCATGGCCCGGCTTTCATAGGCGAAGATCGCCAGTGCCAACATGTAATTGGCGCGTTCCTCGTCGTCGAGTTGGCTGGCATAGTATTCAGTCAAGGCGGCGATCATGCGCTCGCTGACTTGATCCCATGTCAATTCCATGAATCCGTCACGCCCCAGTGATAAGCGGATGCTGCTGGTGGTGGCGGCAATCACTTCGCGCGGTTGATCCGGGGACAGACCCGGGGGTGCGGGCTCGCGTTGGATGTTGCGGATGAGAAAAGATTTTAGCGCATCCATGCGCTGATACGTCTCTACCAGGGTGTCCAGTTGCGCGCGTCCCGTGTCCGTTTCCAGTGGCAACGCCAACTGGCGTGCGCGCGTGGAGGCCCGACGAAAATCGCGGGCTTGCACCAAGGCCAACAACTCATCACGTACGCCATCCAGTTTTTTCAGATCTGCCTCAACCAAGGCCGCTTGCTGGGCGGCTTCCGCCTCTCGTTGGCGGCGTTCTTCGGCGGCGATCTCCGCCCGTATCCGGTCCTGCTCGGTGCGGACGGCGGCTTGCAAGAAGGTGGGAACCTGCCGGTGGTAAATGTCCAATTGTTTTAAACCTTCTTCTAAGTCGAGCTCGGCCACCGCGGCCCGCTGCGCAGACCACTCGGCCATTTGCTCGCGCCAGGCCCGGGCCTTCTGCTGGTAGTGGTACGGCCACAGGACATCGGCATCGGATCCGGCCAGATAAGCGTCCAGCGCCGTCTCCGCCTCGACCAGCCGGCCTTCGCGCAAGTGATCGACGGCGATAAAGTACGTGGCCAAATCGCCAAACCAAGCGGGCCAAGCCTCGGCCAGTTGGCGCAGGTCGGCGGCGCTCTTGGCGCCCACCATGAAGCGCGCCAAACCGCGAGGCATCGCGCCGGGATGCGGTTGGTCATCGGGCAGTTCGCGCAATTGCGCGTCCTGGATGCCGCGCAGCGCCCGCCGCATATCGCCATCCCGTCGCTCGGTCCATGCCGGAACGGCTTGCAACAGCCCGACCCACACGCGTTCCACACCCAGCCGCGGCATGGCCCGGAAAAGATCGTTCATGGCCCGGGCATACCCGGATTCGTCGCCTTCGGCCCACGCGTCAACCGCTGCCTTGATGCGGGCTTGCGCCTGATCTGAAAACGGTTGTTCCGGATAGGTGATGTCCGGCTGCACCGGCTCCGCCGGAGGCGGCTCGGGTGTCGGTGGCGCAGGATCGGGTGTGAGCGCAGTTGGTGGCGGTAGCGGTTCCGGCTCTTCCTCGCCGGAAAACCAGAACACCGCTCCGCCGATCACGGCGGCCACGGCCAATACGCCCACCACCAAGGGCGCTCGAGACGTGCTTTTTTCCTTCGGTGGCGGCATGCCATGACGCTGGCGCGCAACGCGCAGGGCCTCTTCCAAATCGGCCAACAGCGATTTATACGTCGGATACCGCCGCGTCGGGTCGGGTTCAAGCGTCCGGGCGATGACATCGGCCGTTTCCGCCTGCAAGGAAGGGCGCACCGTGCGTAGGCTGGTGGCCGGACTCTTCAACCGCGCCAGCACCACATCTTTCGCTGTTTCCCCGTCAAACGGGGGCGCACCCGTCAAGACGTGATATAGGGTGGCGCCCAAACTGTAGATATCCGCGCGATGATCCTCCTGTTGCGCCCGGACTTTTTCCGGGGCGATATAGTACGGCGTACCCCAAATTTCGCCCGGCTGCAAATGCTGTTGGGCGGCGAACCGGGCCAGTCCGAAATCCACGACCTTCGCCCGCTGCTGTTTGTCGAACAGGATATTCGCGGGTTTGATGTCGCCATGGATAAGCCCAATATCATTGGCCGCCTGCAACCCGTTCGCTACTTGTACGCCGACTTCCAGGGTGAAGACTTCGTCCAGCGCCTTGCCGCCCTCGATCATCTGATCCAAGCGGCCGCCGTCGACCAGTTCCATGACGATATAGAGTTGGCCCTTTTCCTGGCTGCAGGAATAAATTTGAACCACATGCTGGTGATTCAACGCCGCCGCCGCGCGCGCTTCACGAACAAAGTTGTCGGCGAAGGTCTTGTCCTCCGCCAGCTTCTTTTGCATCACCTTGATCGCCACATAGCGGCCCAGGGTTTGGTCGAATGCGCGGTACACCGAGCCCATGCCGCCTTTGCCCATTTCCGCAATCAGCAAAAACGAGCCCAATCGCATGGGCGCGACCTGCTTGTGATTGCACTTGGGACAAACAATGTCGCTGAACGGCTCCACATCGCTGAGATCCATGTGATGCCCGCATTTGGCGCAGGCCAACCGGTCAACCCGATCGGCCAATATATCGATAGATTTCTTTCCTGACACCCTTTGATCCCTATTTATTTGCCGTTAGATCACCATACCCAAAGCAAGGGTATTCTGGCAATGCTTGATCCCAATAATCTGCCGCACTGACTTGACCCGAGCCCACGCCATTTGCCACCATCAGGGGCAAGCAAAGAAACGTAAAATGGCAGAGCATATGTCAACGCTAAACGAGTTTTGGGATCTGGTCGTCACGGTGTGGCGCGAAGGTGTGTTCGGTATCGATATCGCGCACATGTTTTTGGCGTTGCTGGTGTTCTTTGTCTTTATGGGGTTGCGCAACCTGTTCACCCGCTTCTTGCTGGCTGCCCTGAAGCGGGGCGCCGCGCGCACGAAGACGGATGTGGATGACCGGATCATCGATGCCCTCTACGAGCCGGTCCGCTTTATCCCTGTGGTGATGGGCATCTTCTTTGCCACCAGCATTCTTGATGTGGAGGAGGGGACCCGGTTGTTCTTTTACAACCTGAACCGTTCGCTGGTGGCGTTTACCTTGTTTTGGTCCTTCTATAAAGTGACGGCACCGGTCAGCCTGCTGTTGATGCGGGCGCAAGGCGTGTTAACGCGAGCCATGATCGATTGGATCATCAAAACCGCGCGCATTGCCTTCATTGTGCTGGGCGCCGCGACGATCCTCGAGTTATGGGGCATTGCGGTCGGACCCATCATCGCCGGACTCGGCCTCTTTGGCGTCGCCGTGGCCCTGGGCGCGCAGGACCTGTTTAAGAACCTGATTGCCGGTCTGTTTATTATTGGAGAGCGCCGTTTCAATGCCGGTGACTGGGTCTGTGTGGATGGCGTGGTCGAGGGTACGGTTCAACAAATTGGGTTTCGCACCACCACGATCCGGCGCTTCGATCGCGCCCCGGTCTATGTGCCGAACGCGCGGTTGGCCGATAATGCCGTCACCAATTTCTCCCGCATGTCGCATCGCCGCATCCTGTGGATGATCGGCGTGGAGTACCGCACGTCCATGGCGCAACTGAAAGTGATCCGGGACGAAATCGAACGGTATATTTTGGAGAGCGACGAATTTGCCAAGCCGGAAGAGGTGCCCACCTTCGTGCGTATCGATTCCTTTAACGACAGCTCCATCGACATCATGGTCTATTGCTTCACCCGCACCATTGTCTGGGGGGACTGGCTTGAAATCAAAGAGCGCCTGGCCTACAAGGTCAAAGAAATCGTCGAAGGCGCCGGCACTTCGTTTGCTTTCCCCAGCCGCTCACTCTATTTGGAAACCTTGCCCGATGCGCCGGAGGTCTTTCCGCTATCGCCACCGCGGCCGGACGCCCCTCCCGCAGAACCGTCCCCTTAACCGGCCGACGGCCAAACCAGTAATTGCGATTCGGGCACATCTGCGAGCAGCGGGGCCGCTTGATCCTTGGCCGAAAGTCGGGGATGCGCGTCGGTGGACGGCCAGGCAATGCCGATATCCGGATCGTCCCAGCGGACGCTGTACTCGTCGCCCGGCGTATAGTAGTCGTCACATTTATACAGAAAATCCGCCGTCTCGCTTAATACCAGAAACCCGTGGGCGCAGCCGCGCGGCACATAGAGTTGGGCTGGGTCATCCTCGCTCAACGTGCACCCCAGCCAGCGACCGAACGTCGGTGAACCGCGCCGGATATCCACCACGACATCGAACACCTGCCCACGCACCACGTGGACCAGCTTGGCTTGGGCATGGTTCAGTTGATAGTGCAGGCCGCGTAGCGTGCCCCGCGCGGAGCGGGACCAGTTATCCTGCACAAACGGGCCCGGAATGCCATGGGCGATATAGTCGGCCGTCACGTAGGTCTGCTGAAAAAAGCCCCGCGCATCCCCGTGGCGGTTCGGGTGAATCAGTTTGACGTCCGGGATGGATAGTGACTCAACTTGCATCTCCGGCCCTTACTTCGCCTGTCCCAATCGTTCGCCGCGGTACCGGTGTTCGCGGATGGGCCGCCACCATTCGGGGTGATCCAGATACCACTGAATCGTCTTTCGGATACCGCTGTCAAAATCCTCTTCCGGTTGCCATTTCAGTTCCCGGCGCAGCTTGCTGGCGTCTATCGCGTAGCGCTTGTCGTGGCCCGGTCGGTCGGTCACAAAGGTAATCAGTTCGCGGTACGTGCCGCCCGATTTCCGCGGCGCCAGATCGTTCAAGACATCGCAAATCGTTTGCACGACTTCCAGATTGGTGCGCTCGTTGTTGCCGCCGACATTGTAGGTCTCGCCCGGCTGACCCTGACGCAGGATCAAGGCCAATGCCTTGGCATGGTCCTCCACGTACAGCCAGTCCCGCACATTGTCGCCAGTGCCATAAACCGGCAGCGGCTGTTCATCGAGCGCATTCAAGATCACCAAGGGGATCAACTTTTCCGGAAAATGATACGGCCCGTAATTGTTTGAGCAGTTGGTGATCAAAACCGGCACTCCGTACGTGTGATACCACGCCATCACCAGGTGGTCGGACGCCGCTTTACTGGCCGAATACGGGGAGCGCGGGTCGTAGGACGTCGTTTCCGTGAACAGCCCCTCCGCGCCAAGGCTGCCATACACCTCGTCGGTGGAGATGTGCAGGAACCGGAACGCGGCTCGACGGTCAACGGACAACTGCTCGTAATGCCGTCGGGCCTCTTCCAGCAAGGTGTAGGTGCCGACGATATTGGTTTGGATAAAGGCGTCCGGGCCATCGATTGAACGGTCGACGTGGGATTCCGCTGCCAGATGCATAATCGCATCGGGATCGAACGCTGCGATCAGCTCCCGCATCCGCGGCCCGTCACAAATGTCCGCTTGCACATGCGAATAGTCCGGATGCCCGTCCAATTCCTGCAACGATTCCAGGTTTCCTGCGTAGGTCAATTTATCCACATTCAGGACCCGGGCCTGCCCATAGGCGACCAAATGGCGACAAACCGCCGAGCCGATAAAGCCCGCGCCGCCGGTCACGAGGATGGACGTTTTGCTGGTGATCATGTTGAGGCGGAGTATGGCGATTCAGGCCTCTGCTGACAACCCTCTTTCATTCGTGGCCGCCGCTGGCGCGCTAATCGCTATCGGAGGTGACGTCCCATGGCCATTCAGTTCTCGCAAACCGCTGTCAATAAACAGTTAGCTGCAAGCTGGAGGGCGGAGCTCTGCGACGCCGCGATGGTGCATCGGTAAATAGAAGGTCCTGTGTGGCCTCAGGGCTCGCAGAGCTCGCCCCTCCAAGTTGGTGGAAACTGTGTGCAAGTGGTTCTCCAAAAGAGAGGTACCGTGGAGAACGTATTGACGCTGGGTGGCGCCTAAAATCGAATCGCACGCGGGTTGACGCTGATCAAGTCTCCGAGTATGATGGCCTGTTTATTTGAAAGGAATATGCGATGAAAATCATACAGTCGATCAACGAAGATGTGTTAGCCAAGGCCGTGGAGCGCGCCCGGGAACGGGGCGTCATTTTGCCGACCTTCGCTCAACAACGTGACCCCTCCAAAATCCCCGCCAAAATCGTTGAAAAACTGAAATCGATTGGACTTTGGGACATCAATCCGCTGAATTTGTTCCGTATCACTTGGAAGAACGAGCCCGTGCCACAAGGCGGCGGCTTCGGGGAAGGCACCTGGCTGGAGTTTCCGTCGGAACTGACCGGTGTATCGGCCCGGATCGTAGGCATCCAAGGCAAATGGTTCCCTACCGGCGCGCACAAGGTCGGGGCGGCGTATGGCTGTCTGGTGCCCCGCTTGGTCTCGGGAAACTTTGATCCCACCACCCAAAAGGCGGTCTGGCCTTCTACCGGCAACTACTGTCGCGGCGGGGCGTATGATTGCGCCTTGCTCGGTGCGCCGGCCGTGGCGATCCTGCCGGAGGGGATGAGCCGTGAGCGATTCGAATGGCTAAAAGAGATCGGCACCGACGAAATCATCGCTACCCCGGGCACGGAATCCAACGTCAAAGAAATCTACGACAAGTGTTGGGAGCTGCGGCGTGAGCGCGGGGACAAAGTCGTCATCTTCAATCAATTCGAGGAACTGGGTAACTCCGTCTGGCATTACAACATGACCGGCGGCATTGTGCAGGAAATCTATGAGAATCATTACCGCACCGATCGCAGTCGCTTGGCCGGCTGGATCAGCGCCACCGGATCGGCGGGCACCATCGCGGCGGGCGATTACCTTCGCACCGAGCACCCGCACATGAAGGTCGTGGCCGTGGAAGCGTTGCAATGCCCGACCCTCTATCAGTTCGGCTTCGGGGCGCATCGCATCGAGGGGATTGGCGACAAGCACGTGCCGTGGATCCATAACATCCGCAATACGAATATGGTGTCGGCGATCGATGACGAGCAAACGATGCAGTTGATGCGCTTGTTCAACGAGCCGGCCGGCCGCGAGTACCTGATGAAGCGCGGCGTGCCGGAGTCGGCGGTGCAGCATCTTGACCGGGCCGGTATCTCCTGTATTTGCAATCTGGTCGCGGCGATCAAGACCGCCAAATACTACGACATGGACGAGCGCGACGTAATCTTCCTGCCCTTGACCGATTCGATGGAGTTGTATGCTTCCCGGATGGAGGAAATGGAGCAGGACGAAGGCGCATATACCGAGGCCCAAGCCATTGCGCACTTCGAGCGCTACCTGCTGGGTACTCAGATTGACCATGTCCGTGAGCTGACCTATGCCGATCAAAAGGCGCTGCATAACTTCAAGTATTTCACCTGGGTCGAGCAGCAAGGCCGAACCTCGGAGGAGTTGAATCAATTGTGGGACGAAGACTTCTGGACCGAACTGTTTGCCCCGGAACAAGTACAGGAATGGGACAAGCTGATCGATCAATTCAACGAAGCCACGGGCTTGCTCAAAACGCTTTAAGCATAACAGATGAACGGAAAGGACCCCCAGATGAAGAACGAATATTTCAAAGCCGCGCAAGACATCGAGCCCCAACTCACCCAATTCTTGCGGGATATCGTGGCGATCCCTTCGCTCAGCAGTGAAGAGGGCGCGGTAGCCGAACGGATCCAGCAGGAGATGGTGACGTTGGGCTATGACGAAGTGTTCATTGATCCACAAGGCAACGTGATCGGCCGCATTGGAAACGGTCCCACAGTGATTGCCATTGACGGCCACATCGACACCGTCGATGTCGGCGAGCGCGCCAATTGGAATACGGACCCATTTGACCCCGTGCTGAAGGATGGCGTCATTTACGGGCGTGGCACGACGGATATGAAAGGGGGCGTGGCCGCCTCGGTGTATGCCGGCGCGTTGCTGAAGCAGGCCGGGTTCCCGGAGCATGCCACACTCTATGTGACCGGCACCGTACAAGAAGAGGATTGTGACGGGTTGTGTTGGCAATACATCTTCAACGAAGACAAGATTCGTCCGGACGTGGTGATGATCACCGAACCGACCAGCCTCCGCATCTACCGCGGCCAACGTGGTCGTATGGAGATGGAGGTCTCAACGACCGGAATCTCGTGTCATGGTTCGGCGCCGGAACGCGGCGTGAACGCGGTCTATAAAATGGCGGAGATCATCAAGGACATCGAGCAATTGAACGAGCGTTTGCAGCCGGTGGAACCGCTCGGTAAAGGCACGGTGACCATTAGCCATATCCGCTCCACGTCACCCAGTCTGTGTGCGGTGGCGGATGGGTGCACGATCCACCTGGATCGGCGCCTGACCTTGGGCGAAACCGAGGAAACGGCGGTCCAGGAAATCCTGGATTTGCCTTCGGTGAAGAAGGCGGGCGCCAAAGTCACAGTGCTGGAATACGCCGTTCCGAGTTACACAGGGTTGGTCTATCCGACGAAGAAGTACTATCCGACGTGGCAAACCGAAGAGAACGAGCCGCCGGTGCAAAAATCGGTTGAAGCGTATCGGGACACCTTCGGCGCGGAGCCGGAAGTCGGGCACTGGACCTTCAGCACGAACGGGGTTGCCACCGCAGGCTTATGTGGTATCCCAACCGTAGGCTTTGGCCCGGGCCATGAAAAATTTGCCCACGCCCCCAACGAAGAGGTGGAGGTGGATCATCTGGTCCGATCGGCTGCCTTTTACGCCGGATTCGTCGCGGCGTTCAAGAAGTAGGGCGTGACGCGTCCGGTTTAGCGGCGTGGACGCGGTTTGGGGGCCAGCGAGGCGATCCATTCCAGCGCCACGTCGGCTGCTTCGCTTTCGACACCGTGAAAACTGTGATCTCCACCGGGAATAATCACGTCGTGGAACCGTCGACTACGCGTCGTTTGGCGCAAGCGAGCGTGCATCTCCGGCACCGGTATGCAGGCATACTCTTCCTCGCTCCCGAACAATAGCAGCATCGGTGTGCGGACTTGGCGGAAATGATGCAAGCGCCCATCATAATCGAAGACCTTGGCCTCGTTCCGCCGCGGATCGGCGACGCTCAAGTAGCGACGGGCTGAAAAGCCGAGGCATCCTTTCGGGCGCATCACGTCGTCCCCGCGGCCTTGGGCCACCCAGTCGCGCGCGCGCTGCACCCATTCGTCAAAGCGCGGTCCGGCCGCGCGGCGGGCCAATGCGTAGTCGTCGCCGGGCGCCAGCAAGACGATGCCTTTGATAGCCGGGTTCTGGCGGCGGGCCTGATAAAAGACGCTCTTTTGGCAGCCCGTACTGTGGCCGGCGAGTACAAAGCGGCGGTACCCCTGCCGGCGGGCAAAGGTCAGCACGGCATCGATGTCGCGCAGGCAGTCTTCAAACCGTTCGTGCGCGACACGTTGTTCCGCGCCCCGATTATTGAATGTAAGGACGTCGCAACCCCGCGCGTGGCTTCGGGTGAGAAAGGCCTTCTTCAATTGGGAACGGTAAAAATTACTGTGCATGCCGTGCAAAAATAGGATCAGCGTCGGCTGGCGCTTTGCGCCATGCGCCCAAAACCCGTCCATCCACACGCGATCCGTTCCTCTATCGCTGGGTATAGAGACGAAGTGACCGGGATAACAAAGGGCTTCGGTTGCGGCTGCGTTGGGTTTGGACATGAAGGCCTCCGGTTAGGGTTTAAACGGGCTGTGCGTGTTCGGCGCGCCGCAATACAGGCAGGTCGCTTGGCGGAGCGGCAGGGGGCGGGAACAGGAGGGGCAGGGCGGTGCGGGGGTGCGCGCTACTTTCCCATCCAGTTTCCCGTCTTTTAAGTCGATGTTATGGATCATTTCCACCAACTGATCATCGGTGTATCCGTGTTGGTATTTGAGTATCTCCCATAGCGCCTCGGTAATCATAAAAAGCTTCTCAATATCACCTTGCATCAAGGTCAATTGAGCCGTTTGTTTCGTTCCCTTGTGGGCGGCTTGATTGGCTTGCGCATGTTCGATTTGCGACAGGACCTGCCCTGTGGCGCTTGCCATAAAAAATCTGTCCAACATGATCAGTCCCCTTTGGTCAATGCATTGCGTGTTGTTCCATAGGTTAGACGAAAGGAGCGATGCGAACAACCCCAGTAGGTCCGGCATTCCTGCCTGACCGTTGAGCGACGATGGGTTCCAATTTCCGTTGGCCATAAGGGGCGCGTGGATCACGCGCCAGCCACACCCGATCACGGTGTTGCGCGGGACGGCGGGCGGATGACTCTCTTAACGGGAAGCCTTTTGCTCCTGCAAAAGGGTCAGTAGTTCGTCCAGTGCCTGGTCGGCGGACTCGGCTTGAAGTCGCGGAAAGCGGTTGCCATGCATGATCCAGTTGCCGTTCCGCTTGAGCATGACCTTCCGATCACGCACTTCAATCTCTTGAATCTGGTGTTCGTGGGCGGTCAATTTGCAGGACACCAACTTCAGTAGCCGTTCCACCGCGCCGGGGGGAGGGCCCAGCCGGTCGTGCAGCTCCTCACGCAAAGCCGCCAACTCCGCGGCATCGGTTATGCCGGCAATGCGGCGATACGCATTTACACGCAGGTGCTCGTCCTCCATGTAGTCCACCGGGATCACCGCCGCATGAGCCTCGTGCCCGTGCGAGGGGGCGGTCTCGATGAAGTCCAGTCGCAACTCCACATCGATCAGCGGGGGCGGCGCTTCCCCGCGCATTTGCGCCACGGTGCGCTTGAGGAATTGGCAGTAGAGGTCAAAGCCCACAGCGGCGATATGCCCGCTTTGCTCCGCGCCCAGGATGTTGCCGGCCCCGCGGATTTCGAGATCGCGCAAGGCCAGCTTGAATCCGGAACCGAGCCCCGAATACTTGCGGATCGCCTGGACCCGCTGCCGCGCAGCGGACAGCAACTGACCTTGCCGTGGCAACAGCAGATAGGCGTAGGCTTGGTGTTTGTACCGCCCGACACGGCCACGCAACTGATACAAGTCCGACAAGCCGAACCGGTCCGCCCGCTCAATCACAATCGTGTTCACGTTCGGGATGTCCACACCGCTTTCAATAATCGTGGTACACAAGAGCACGTCCACCTCGCCCCGGACAAAGGCGGTCATCACGGCTTCCAATTCATGTTCGTTCATTTGGCCGTGACCAATGGCGATGCGCGCCTCGGGGACCAGCTTCAGCAGGGTCTGACGCGCCATTTCAATGGTCTTGACGCGATTGTGCAGATAGAAAACCTGGCCGCCGCGGTTCAGCTCCCGGCGAATGGCGTCCCGAATCAGGTCCTGCCGGTATTCGCTGATAATCGTTTCCACCGGCAACCGCTGTTGCGGCGGCGTCTGGATGGTACTGATGTCGCGGGCGCCGGCTAGACTCATGTACAAGGTGCGGGGAATCGGTGTGGCCGTCATGGTCAAGACATCCACCAGTTGTCGTAACGTTTTCAGGTGCTCTTTGTGTTCCACCCCGAACCGCTGTTCTTCATCGACGATGACGAGGCCCAACTGGCGGAATTGGACATCCGGCTGGACCAAACGGTGGGTGCCAATGACGATGTCCACGTGGCCTTGGTTCACCTCCTCCACGATCTGTCGTTGTTCCGCCCGGGTTCGGAACCGGCTTAGCATTTCAATACGGATGGGAAACGCAGCCATGCGTTCGCGAAACGTCTCATAATGCTGTTGCGCCAACACGGTGGTGGGTACCAGCAGGGCTACTTGACGACCGTCCATCACGGCCTTAAACGCCGCGCGCATTGCCACCTCGGTCTTCCCATATCCGACATCGCCGCAAATCAGCCGGTCCATTGGGCGAGGCCGTTCCATATCCGCTTTCACGTCGCGGATGGCGCGCCATTGGTCCTCTGTTTCCTCGTAGGGGAAGGCCGCCTCGAATTCATGTTGCCACGGGGCGTCCAATGCAAAGGCGTGGCCGGGCTTTGTTTGCCGGGCCGCTTGCGTTTCCAGCAAATGCGCGGCTAAGTCACGGATCGCCCGCTCAGCAGCCCGCTTCTCGCGCCCCCAACGCTTGCTGCCCAAGGCATGAAGCGCCGGGCGTTGGCGCCCGAAGCCGACATAGCGACTGAGCAAATGGGCCTGGGACACCGGCAGATAGATCTTGGCGTCATCCGCGTACTCGATCGACAAGACCTCCTGACGTTGGCCGTTCGTTTCGATCTCGTACAACCCCAAGTAGCGGCCAATACCATGATCCACATGCACCACCAGCTCGCCCGGCTCAATATCGCGCCACTCGGATAGTCGGGGCCCGCTGATTTTTTTCGGGCCCGGCCGCCGCGCGTGGGGATCGTAGCGCCCGCGCCAGGCGCGCCGACGCCCGTACAGATCCTGTTCCGACACCACGATCAGTTGGCCGTCCGTGTAGTGAAACCCTTCGGAGAGGGCCCCAATGGCCAGTCGAAAATGGACGCGTGGATCGGCGTGGGAGGTGCGCCATTCGATGAACCGGTCCTGCGTACCTTCAGTGCCGAAGAAAAGGTGCACCGCCTCCCCGGCACCGGCCCGCTGTTGCAAATCCTCGACAAAATCCCGGCGGGCGGACTCCAAGGCCCCTTGATCCAGGTCCAGACGTTCCAGCGAGGGTAAACCGGCCAATGGCCGCAGCGCGATTGGACAACGCGTGGCTTGGCGTGGCGCCGACCCGTCCAGATAGAGCGGCCCGCGCGCGCAGCGTGCGCGGATCAATTCACGCAACCGACGATAACTCAGGGTCTGTGTGACGGCCCCTGCTTCCTCGATCAAGGCTTGATACTGGGTGGCGTGGTCGCGGATGACATCCGAATCACACCACACCCACTGATGGTCGGCCGGCAAATAATCCAGCAAACTGGCAGTAAGCGATGAAGTTTCCGGGTCGCTCTCCTCTTCATGGGCAGGCATGACGGTAATCTCGTCCAGTTTGTGGATCGATCGCTGATCGTCCGGGTTAAACGTGCGCAACGATTCCAGCGTATCGCCAAAAAACTCGCAGCGGACCGGCCAGGTCTCGGACGGCGGCCAGCAATCAACAATGCCGCCCCGGTGCGCCGCCTGGCCCTTCGCCGTCACTTCCGCCTCGAACGCGTACCCTTGTTCCTGCAACTGGCCGAGAAAGCTTTCCAGCGACAGCGTTTGATCCCGTTTCAGCGACAACCTCCGGCGCGCCAGGTCGGCGGGCGCGACCGTGCGCTGTAACACCGCTTGGATGCAGGTCAGGATCACCGGTGGCATCGATTCCATACAGCGGTTCAGGACATCCAGTCGATCACCCATCACATCCGCTAACGGTAGCGTGCTGCGGCCCGGCAAATGTTCCCACGGCGGGAAGAACGCCGCCTCGGTTTGCGGACACAAGGTGGCGAAGTCCCGGGCAAAATCGTCAAGGGTCCGGGGCCCGTCCAGTACCACGACCACGGGGCCTGCGATGTGCGTGGGCAGGGCGGCCACGACAAAGGCCGCCGCCGCGCCGGACACGTCGGGGACAAAACACCCCCCCGCCTGCGCCGTGGCTTGGAGCAGGTCCGCGCGATCCTTTGCTGTGAGGGACGGAATCCCCGAATGGCTGACCATATCGGCTAACGATGGCATAAGTCGGCCCAAAGGCAAATCCTCTAAGCTTGATTTGCGCAGGGCAATAGCGGACACTCCTTGAGGCTCGGGCGATAGGCCCGATTACAGGAGCTCAATCATGCGACGTATATATTTCATGCTGGCCCTCGCCGCGCTCGTTGGTGGCGGAATTCGTTCTGGAGCGCACGAGGTCGTGTCGGCCGACGTGGACAAGCGAATTGAGGCGATCGCCGAACGGATTCAGGCGCTCGATTCCGTGCATCAGGAGGTGCGCATGGAGATTGTCTTCAACATCGACGGCGCCGAGGAAACCATGGAGCAAATGAGTAGCTTGATCTTTCAGCGCCCCAATCAAGTATTGATTGAGTCCGACCTTGTTTCCATCGTGTCGGACGGCACATCGTTGCGTGTGGTGTTCCCGGGTTTCAAAAGTTATATGGAGATGCCGGTGACCACGTCGATCGGCGACCTGCTGACGGAAAAAGGCGATTTGTTCGGGGGCGCCGTGTTGCCGGATATCATGGCGTTGCTCAGCGAGGACCCCGCCGATGTGTTGCGTACCTTTGTCGCCGACGTGGACGTGCACCTGCTGGAGGACGAAGACATTGATGGACGCCCGGCGTGGCAGCTGCGCTTGGACATGCCCGTGGACGGGCTGGCGCTGGTGGACGGAATTCATGTATGGATCGATCAGGAAGCGGGCTTGGTCCGTCGCGTGAAGACAGAGGTGGACATCAGCGAGCAAATGGCCCAGTCCGGTTTCGGGGATGGGCAGGTCATGTATGACCTGACCGTGTCGGTTCACTATGTCGCCCTTAACCAGCCTGTCGACGATGATCAGTTTGTGATCGATGTCAGTGGTTACAAGCAGGTGGAATCGATTGATGAAATGATGGCGTCGTGGGATCAGCCGGGCGGTGGCGGCATGGATATCCCGGAAACCATCGCGACCGGAGCGGTGGCGCCGGATTTTGAATTGACCTTGCTGGATGGCGAGGTGTTTCGTTTGTCGGAGCAAGCGGGCCGTGTGGTCGTGGTTGATTTTTGGGCGACCTGGTGCCCGCCATGTGTCGAATCGTTGCCCTACTTGCAATCGCTTTACACCGATGTGGCGGATCAGGACATCGTTTTCATCGGCGTTAGCCTGGATCGTGCGCAGGCCGAAGACCGGGTCCGCGCCATGGTCGATCGCTTTGGGATCACCTATCCTGTCGGTATCAATATCGATGGCGGCATCGCGATGGAGTACGGAGCGGTCAGTATTCCCACCTTGGTGGTTGTGGGTCCCGACGGCGTGGTTCGCCACACGAAGATTGGTTTTTCCGAGTCGGCGATGGTTCAGGTGCGGGAGCTGTTGACGACGCTGCTCGCCGAACCGACGCCTTGATCCGTTCCTGCCGCTGCGTCGTGGAACACCATCATGGAGAAAGAGCTGGTCGATGCTGACGTCATTGCGGATTAAAAATCTGGCGCTGGTGGAAGAGAGCCGGGTCCAGTTCGGGCCCGGCCTGAACATAATTACCGGCGAGACCGGGGCCGGTAAATCCATTCTCATGGGGGCGCTGGGCCTGCTGCTGGGCGAGCGCGCGGATAAATCGTTGATCCGGTCCGGGGCGGACCACTGTTCTGCCGAAGCCATGTTCGAGTTGGCCGAAGCGGGTCCGATTCGGCAGGTGCTGGAGGACCTGGGTTTGGATTCGCTTGAAGAGCCGACCCTCATCATTCGCCGTCAAATCAGGGCGAATGGCAGCGGATCACATGCGTGGATTAACGATCAACCGGTTACCCTGCATGCCTTGAAACAAGTGGGTGATTGCCTGGTCGATATGCACGGCCCCTACGATCATCAATCGCTCCTGCACGCAGACGCTCAGCGGGACATTCTCGATGCATTTGGTCAGCACGCCAAACCTCGCGCGGAATATCAGGCCCGATACACCGAATGGCGGGAACTTGAGCGGCGTCGACAAGCGTTAATGGGCGACGATTCTGAAGTCGCGGCTCAAATCGAGCTGTTGACCTACAAGGTCAACGAGTTGCAGGACGCCGACCTGTCCGAAGCGGAAGAGGAGGAGGTGCGACAGGAGCACGCCGTGTTCGGGCATGCGCAGCGGATCATGGAATTGGCCAATGGCGTTGCCATGCGCTTGACCGAGGAGGACGGGGCGGTGGTCGACCTGCTGGCAGGGGCTTTGAAAGCGTTGCGCGAACTCAGCCCGCTGCTACCGGAAGCGGAAGCATGGCACGACGAGTTGGACGCCGCATCAACCCGGATCCGCGAAGTTGCGACGGAATTGGCCGAGCGCGTGGAAGGGATCGACGCGGATCCCGCCCGGCTGGCTTGGCTCGATGAGCGGATCACCGTGTATCAGAAAATGAAACGCAAATACGGGCCCACCGTGACCGATGCCTTGCAGCAGTTGGATCAAGCGCGGCAACGGTTGCAGGATCTACAAGGCCGCGATCAGCAATTGGCGGAATTGGCCGGGGAACAGGCGCAGGTGCGACAAGCCCTGTTGGCGGCGGGCAAGACCTTGCACCGTCAGCGCTGCCAGGCCGCCGGCAAATTGGCCAAGGCCATCACCGCGGAATTGCGGCTGCTGGGTTTTGCGTCGGGCCAGTTCGAGGTTCAGGTCAACAGTGGCGATCCGGAACCGACCGGTCTCGATGCCGTCGAATTTCTGTTTGAACCCAATCCCGGGGAGGGCATGCGGCCGTTGCGACAGATCGCGTCCAGTGGCGAAATATCCCGCGTCATGCTGGCCATCAAGGCCGTACTGGCCCGTCACGATCAAATCCCCGTCCTCGTGTTCGATGAAATCGACGCCAATATCGGCGGCGAAATGGGAGCGGCCGTGGGCCGCAAATTGGCGGCTGTCGCCGCGCATCACCAGGTCTGTTGCATCACGCACTTGCCGCAGGTGGCGATGTACGGGACCACACATTTTGCCGTGCGCAAAGCGGTGGTCGGGCAACGCACCCGCACGGATGTCGTACCCCTGACCGGCGATGAGCGCATCGAGGAAATGGCGCGGATGTTGGGCGGCAAGGAATTGACCGAACATACCCTCACCCATGCCCGGGAACTGTTGGCGAAGGTGGGCGGCTAATGCGGCGCTGGGTAGGGATGGGACTGCTTGCCGGCCTGCTCGCCGGGGTGGCTGGTTGCGCCCGGGATGTGCGGCCGCCGCCGCGTACGATCCTGGACGATCAGGTCATTGTCCTTGTGCCACCCCAGTTGGACCAAGCCTCGGGGCGGGTATTGGACATACTACTCGACGATCTACCGGCGGCGCGACATTGGCCCTACATGCATTGGTCAGCGGGGCTTTCCAACGCCTTGGTGCAGGGCCAGATTGCCTTGGTCCCCGATGCCCGCACAGTGCCCGCTGCCGCTTGGCCGATGCTGGAGGCGTATCTCAAGGCCGGTGGCCAAGCCTTGTTCATTGGCGATCAACCGTACGCGGAGCCGCGTATGATCGGGGCCGGCGCTGATCATCGGTGGCCCGACTATATCCGGGCGCTAGCCAGCCGTGCCATGGATGAGCCGGACTTTTCTGCGATTCAATTATGGCGTCATCAGCAAAGCCATGCCGGCGCGCGTACCGCTGTGCGAATTGCGTCGGGTGCAGGATTGCCTTGGCCCGGGGTTCAGGTGGATGTGGCCGAATTGCAGACGTGGGATCACATGGAATGGGCCGACTCGCCCGTATCGCTGCCACCGGACGCCGCCGCCCTCGTGGTGCATGTGCGAGGCGATCGCCGTACCACCCGCTTGGTTTTCGAGGCGGTGACCGGCGAGGGCACCCATTGGGTACATGTCGCCCCCCTCAGCGAAGATTGGCAACCCCTCGTCCTGAAGCCCGACGACTGGCGGTATATCGGCGGCGGCGCACAGCCGGGTGGGGCGCCGGAACCATTTGCGTTGGCCCGGCTCGCAGCATTGCGTGTCGGGTTGAATCAGGCGTATGCCCCGCTCCCCCCCGGGGCGTACCAGTATGGGGTCAGCGATCTGCGCGTGCTCACCGAGGAGGACTTACAGGATTGGCCGCAGCGGCCTGCCGTTCCCTTTCTTGCCGACCCGGACCGGCGCCACCGTTTCCCGGTCAGTTACGTGCACGCCAGCCGATCCGCCGGCCGTTTCCGGCTGCGTGCGATCGAGGCCGACGCCGTGCATTGGCATACCGCCGCCCGCTATGCCGATGTCCCGGCGCGTTGGGTTTCGCTGTTCACCGCCCAGGACCGGTCCGGCCGGGCGACAGGCATGGTGGGCGGCCTGTTTGTGCATCAGCCCGACGATGCCCCGCTCAAGTTTTGGGGTTGGGTGGGGCTACCGATCGAGCGCGCGACGCGACATGCCATCCGCGCGATGATTAATGAAAGCCTGTTCTTCATGCAACGGGGGCGTTTCCTGATCGAGGTCGATATCCCCAAACGCGTATTCAATTTCGATGAAACCATCCAACTGCGTGCGCAGGTGCACGCGCGGGAATCCTCCGCCGCACTGGTTCGCGTCACGGTGGAAATTATCGATGCTGAAGACGAAATCCTGCGCCGGGTCGTTTCGGCGCCCTTCTCCTTTGCAGAGGTCGGCCCGGGCTTGCATGCCATTGACTTGAATGCGGGCGCCGTTCCGCGGGTACCGCGCGGGACCGCGGACATGATGGTTCGCGTGGGAATGGAGGAAGTGGGCGGTCGTATGCGCTTGCTGGATCGAGTGTCCCTGCCGATTAAGGTCAATGCAGCGGAGCCGGAACCGTTCCGCCTCGATCCGCCCCGGATTTTTGGTGGCCGCATCTCCAGCGGGCGGGTGCCGCTCACGTTTATTGGCATCGATTATCATCCCGGGCTTAATGGTCGATTAACCGATGACTGGTTGCAACCCGCCCGGTTTCCCGCCCGCCAGATTCGGGAGGATCTGGCCCGTTTGCGTGACGTGGGGGTCAACGCTATTGGCCTGAGCTATACCGACCCCGCCTGGGCCCACCAGTTGCGCTACGTGCTTGCGGAAGCCCGCGAACAGGAGCAATGGGTCCAGCTGCGGTTGCCCCTTGCCCTGCAATGGAGCCGTCGAGAACAGGCGCTGGAGACGGCCTTGGCCGCCGTGGGACTGCCTCAGGAACCCACCGTCTTCTCTATCGATTTGACACCCGACACGCGACGGTATCCCGGCGAGGAAGCGGAATTGCATCAACGCTGGACCCGTTGGTTGGAAGATCAGTACGGGGCCTTGACGAATATCCCGCCGGCGTGGCGGGAGTGGCTGACCATCAGCGATGATGTCGCCCGCTATCCTTCCGCCGATGCCCTCGCCCGGATTCCCGAAACCGCCCCTGTTTGGCCGACCTTGCGCCGGTTCGCCAACGATCTCTGGAGTCGTGAATTCGGTTATGTGGTCCGTCGGCTTCGCGCCGCGGGCTACGCCGGTTTGGTGACCGCCCGCTGGCGCACAGAGGATAGCGATATGACCAATCGGCGCGGCGTACGGCTGCCGTTGGATCCGTCGGCGCTGACGCACATGGACTATACCACCATTACGCCCGACGGCTGGATGTACAGTCCGCCACGTTTAGGGGCTGAGGCCTTCAAGGCCGCCTTGGCCAGTGGCATGGGGCATGGGCGTCCCATCCTTTGGGCCGAGTGGCCTTCGCCCGTGGGGCCCCGGCCGCGGCGGGAGGATTTTAATTATCAGGCCGACAGCATCGAGGACTTTTTCCGGCTCGTGCAGGGGACCGATGCCGTCGGCGGCTGGCTTTCGCATATGGCGCCGGTCTCCGAGCGACCGGATTTTGCCGATGAAGGATTAATCGATTTTAGTCGTGCACCGCGTCCTGCGTATCGTGCGCTCAGTGCGGCCGCCAATCGGTTACGCGCCTATCGCATGCGCCCGATTGACTGGGGCGGTCGCGAGGCCAACATGGAGTGGGGCGCATCCGGATGGTGGGCGGACCGGGAGAATTGGGCGCAGGTGTATTTAGCCGAAGTGCAGCGGGGGCGCATGGCCGGCATCCGGCCCTTGGGTTATGGCGAGTGGACCACCGATATTCCGGTCCGCCATGTCGGGGATGAAGCCCGCGGAGCACTGCGCGATCTTAACGCCGAATGGGGCCAGCTACGGGTGGATCGCCGCGAGTTCCATCGTCGCCCCGGCGAGTCGCTCCATGTCCAAGCGCGGCAAACCGTGTCGCTGGAATTGTGGAATACCGGTCACGCGCGCTGGGCCGCATCCGTCGTGCGGGGCGAGCGTACCGTTTGGTTGTCCGTCGAGCGCGAGGCCTTGCCGACCCAATACCTGGAAGTTAGCGCCACGCCACCCGGCGGCCGAGTGATCTTGGAATGGCAGCCTGTGGACCCTGGCCTGTACCGGCTGCGTCCGTACTGGCTGGGCATCGGTCCTTTTGGCGAGGGGTTGACCGTCAGGGTCGAGGAGCCCCCGTACACCCCGTAGGTGTGGACAGTTGCATTCATCGCCCAGTGACGGCATAGTATAAGAAAGGCCACAGGCCGGGGAGAAAAGTATTATGAACAAATCATACCGAGTGATTGGACTTGCGGGACTAGTTTGTCTGGCCTTGGCTGTCGCGGTCGTTGCTGCCACAAGTTTCACCGATCGGCAGCCGCGCGTCACGATTGACCGTGAGGCCGTTGAGGCCGAGATGGAAGAAGCCGCTGAGCTGGAGCGTGAGTTGACCGTTGAAGAGCGTTTGCAAGTTGCGGAGGAACAGATTGCCCGGCTGTATCGGATTACCGATCCCTTGGCGCACCGGGACGAAATGCGCTTGGAACGTCGCGTCCGCGACCTCGAAAACAAGGTTGAGACCTTGGAACGGGAGATTCGGCGCATCCAAACCGATCCGCGCCGGTAGACCTCGGCGCCTTTGCAGTAGACATCCCGTGCATCTTGCGCTTAATTGTAGCCGTTCAAACGATTGTTGGAGGGGTGGCTGAGTGGTTTAAGGCGCGCGACTCGAAATCGTGTGTGCGTGATGAGCGTACCGAGGGTTCGAGTCGAGTCCCGCGCAGCGGGACGACACCGGCTTTCGCATAGCGAAAGCAGGGAGGCGTAGCCGACCGTCCATCCCTCCCCCCGGTTGTCCTTGATCGCCTTTGCAGTAGACATCTCAACCGACTTACGTTTAATTATACATATTCCACTTTTTTTACGGAGGGGTGGCTG